>CAXGUG010000064.1:0-23128 GCA_964012715.1 uncultured Rhodospirillaceae bacterium
CGGCGGGGTCAACCGCAAGGGCATGACGCTGGTTCCGCTGTCGATCTATTTCAACAAACGCGGTATCGCCAAGGTTCAATTGGCCCTGGCCGAGGGCAAGCGCCAGTACGACAAGCGTGAGACGGAAAAAGCCCGTGACTGGGGCCGCCAGAAAGCCCGCCTGATGCGGGACAAAGGGTAGGGCGAAATGACCGGCGGGGACGGCGAGGATCGGTTCAAGGACCTGTTCTCCGGTCGCCCCGGATCGGTGCTGGGCGAGATGAAAGCCCAAGTAGCGACGCCGCCCGGGAGCAAACTGACAGAAACCAAGACCCGCTGGGCCCAGGAAAAGCGCCAACCGCAGACCAAAAGGTCGGACGGCGGCGGGCGCCTGCCGCCGGGTCAGCACCTGTCGAGAGATTGGCCGGTTCTCGATCTCGGTCACCAACCGTTGGTTCCGACCGACCAATGGGAACTAAAGGTCTCCGGCGCCGTCGACCGTCCTCTGACTCTGGACTGGGACAAGTTCGGTCGCCTGCCGCAGGTCGACCTGACCACGGATATCCATTGCGTTACGTCTTGGTCGACCTTCGATAATCGATGGCAAGGCGTCGCCGTGCGCACCATCGCCGAGGCCGCGGGGCTCCGCGATACTGCGGGTTTTGCCGTGTTGCATAGTCACGACGGCTATACGACGAATCTTCCGCTCGACCATTTCCTGGCCGATACCTCTTTGATCGTCCATGCCTGGAACGGCGCGCCGCTGACGCGTGAGCACGGTGGACCGGCGCGCGCCATGGTGCCGAGCCTGTATTTCTGGAAAAGCGCCAAGTGGCTGCGCCAGATCACGTTCCTGGAAAAGGACGCTCCCGGCTATTGGGAAACCCGTGGCTATCACAATCTGGGCGACCCCTGGAAGCAGCAGCGCTATGGGTGAGGTGAGGCAGGCGCATGGGCAAAAAGCTGTATAAAGGCCTACAGCCTTGATACTAAAGCGTCCGACTTCGGCCTAACGGCCGGGATGTTCAGACCACGATAGAGAGACCGATGATCTTTCCGTTCGACGACGTAATGCCAGAAGGCAAACACAACGAGATTTATGACTTGTTGTTGCACAAGAGCCATTTCAAATACGGCGAAAGAGACAGACCGAACCTGGAGCCGGTTGGGATGGTTCTTGAACTCGACAACACGGACTTGGCCAAGTATTTGGCCGAGATCGCGACGTCGAATTTCGACCGGCTGAAAGGCCTGGAACTACAACGGTCCTATGTGAACCTGTTTCTTCCGAACGATCGTCCCTATTTCCATCAGGATGGCGAGGTTTATACCTGCCTGTTTTATTTCACGCCCCAATACGACATCGATGAAGGCGGCGAGACCCAATTCATCGTCAACAACATGATCCAAGGCCTGCCGCCCAGGCCTGCGCGACTGGTCGTATTCGACGGCATGTTGTGGCACCGCGCGACGAGCTACCGCACGTATCCGCGCCTGACGGCTGCCGTGAAATTCATCAAGAAGTGATGATCGCGTCTTGGGGCTGCGCCTAGCCGCCGAAAACCTTGGTCAGGATTTCCGTGGTGCGCTTGGCCGGGTTCTGGCGAATGGCGGCTTCTTCCTTGGCCAGATAGTAAAACAGCCCGTCCAACGCCAACGTGGTGGCGTGGTTCGACAGGTCGGCTTTGACGTCGGGCACCAAGGGCAGGGATTTGTATTGCCCCATCAGTTGGTCATAGGCTGCGATTGCCCCGACTTCGTTCAATGATTTATCGATCACGGGTTTGATGACGTTCGTCAGATCGGTCGAGGCGACCCGCTTGAAATAGGACGTGGCGGCATCATCCGGCCCGTCGTAGATGCGTTTCGCATCCTCGAGCGTCATGTCGTTGATGGCTTTCCAGACAAGCTCTTTCGTTTTCGGCGCGGCGGCTTCGGCGGCGCGGTTGAGCTTCAGTTCGACCTCGTCAGCCATTCCGGACAGACCGAATTTACGCAGAATTCCCTGAACCTTCTGAAGGTCCGGCGGCAGCGGGATATGGATATTGGGATCGGCGTTAAACCCGTCGGCGCTGCCGATTTGGCCAACTACGTTTTCAGTGCCGACACGCAAGGCTTCGCGCAGTCCGGCGATGATCTCGTTCGTGCCGAGCGACGTTGCGCTGCTTCCCGAGGTTGAACCGCTGGGTGCCGTGATGGCGCCTGCCGCGTTCTTCAGCTTGTCCATAAAGCTTTGGGCATGAGCCGGCGAGGCAAGCGCGGAAAAGCAGAGGGTTACGACTGCCGCAGTCTTGAAAAGCATTGGTTACTCCTGCCCGAAGATGATTGCCGACCTGGGATATTAAGAAACATCCCAGGTCGAGCGGCAATCGAAATTGGCAGGTACTTGAGGCCTTAGCGCTTGGCGAACTGTTTGTCGCCGAACATCACGGCACGTTCTTCGTCGGTCAATTCCTTGCGCGGGCCGCGCTCGGCTTCCAACACCTGAACGCCGCGCTGCACGCCCGGGCGGGCGTTGATCGCATCAGACCACCGCTTGACGTTCGGGAAGTCGTCAAGAGAGTGTCCTTGGCGGTCGATCGAGCGCGTCCAGGGGAAGGTCGCAATGTCGGCGATCGTGTACTCCGGCCCGGCCAGGTATTCGGACTGCGCCAAGCGTTTGTCCATCACGCCGTAAAGGCGACCGGCTTCCTTGGTATAGCGTTCGATCCCGTACTCAATCTTCTCGGGCGCGTAGCCCCGGAAATGGTGGGCTTGGCCGAACATCGGGCCGACGCCGCCCATCTGCCACATCAGCCATTGCAGGGTGTCGTAGCGGGCGATCGGATCGGTCGGTAGGAACTTGCCCGTCTTCTCCGCGAGATAGATGAGAATCGCGCCGCTTTCGAACAGGGAGTAGGGCTTCCCGCCCGGGCCGTCCTGATCGATGATGGCCGGAATCCGGTTGTTCGGCGAGATTTTCAGGAACTCGGGCTGGAACTGGTCGCCTTTTTGGATGTTGATCGGATGCACCTGATACTCCAGGCCCGTTTCCTCAAGCATGATGTGGACCTTATGGCCGTTCGGGGTGGGCCACGAATATGCGTCGATCATTGAATTTGATGCCTTTCTCGGATTGGCGTCCGTATGGGACGGAGCGCGTCTTAAACCTGTCTCAATTTTGGCGCGATTGGCTATCGGTCTTGTTGCCCGACCGCACCTTTGACTTTAGTTTAGGGATAAATCTCCGGGCGGCTAGCGCAAGCTCGGGAATAACAATTGGGATGGATGGTCATAAAAAGAAGGGCTTGGAGCATGTCGAACGCGCTTTTGCATCTCGTATTCGGTGGCCGGGTAAAAGACCCCCAGGGACATGAGTTCGTGGACCCGGATAACCTGGAAATCGTCGGTATCTATCCCAGTTACGCCAAGGCTTTGACAGCTTGGCGTGGGGCGTCGCAAACCAATGTCGACGATGCCAACATGAAATACGTTATCGTCCATCTTCATCGGCTGTTGGAGCCGGAAGAGAGCTGATAACGCTTATTCCGATTTGGGAATGATCGTTCGGCGCGGGTAGTTGCTACCTGCGCCGTTTCGATTCTTGTCGTATCGGTCGTAGGGGGAGTCAGCCCGCGGGCTTGTCGCTTTCGGGGTCCAGGCGCTTGCCGTCCAGATCCTGTTCGGACCGTACGCGGCTCGTCTCATCCTCGCGCTTTTGCACTTTGTCGCGCCCGTATTTCGCCCGGTTCTGCTCGGCGGCGCGCTCTTTTTCCTGGCGCTGCCGATCCTTGCGGTACTGGCGTAGATTGACGATCTCAGCGGTCATCCCGTCCCTCCGTTCGTCGATGCACCCCGTTCCCAGGGCGACACGAAAACGATAAACCAAACAAGCGCTTGTCGCCAAGCCCTTGTTCCCCAAGCTCTTGATCCCCAAGCTCTTGATCCCAGGGGCGCTTTGCCGTCGGGGCGGGCGGGGGATCAGCCTGTGGCGATCAGGTCAGCAATTTTCGCGAAGACGTCACGGAACATATCCGTGGTCAGGCGGCCGGTGTTCGTATTGTAGCGCGAGCAATGATAGCTATCGACCAGCCAGGGACCGCTTGTCAAAACCTGGCTGTTACCGTGGCCGAAGGAGAAATCCTTGCGACGCTCCCCCAGAGCTGACAGCACATTGTTGTGAGCCAGGCCGCCCAAGGCCAGGATGACCCGTAAATTCGGCATTGCTTGAATTTCCGAGACCAAAAAGGGGCGGCAGGCATTGCATTCCGGTCCGGTCGGCTTGTTCTGCGGCGGCACGCAACGCACCGCGTTGGTAATCCGGCAACCGGTCAGTTCAAGCCCGTCATCCGGCGTGGCACCATAGCTGCCTTGCGCCCAGCCGAACTCGCTTAGGGTTGGATACAAAAGATCGCCGGCATAGTCGCCGGTGAAGGGGCGGGCGGTGCGATTGGCCCCGCGCAGGCCAGGCGCCAAGCCGACGATCAGCAGGCGCGCATCCAAGCCACCAAAGGCGGGGACGGGCGCATTATGCCAGTCGGGGAAGGCCGCGCGGTTCTCGGCGCGGAATTCGGCCAAGCGCGGGCAAAGGTCGCAATCACGCGACGGGTCTTGAAACGAAGTGGTCATGAGGCCGTTATACGATTTCGACCTCGGCCTCGTCTTCATCGTCGTCGTAATCGTAGTCGTCGTCATCGTCATCGATCGGCATGGCGCCGCCCGTTGGTCCGCCGGCGCGCTGAATCTGCTGCTGCAGGCTCTGCAGTTCGATGAAGATATCGGCCTGACGGCGCAGCTCGTCTGCGACCATCGGGGGCTGAGAGCGAACGGTCGAGACGACACTCACCCGTACGCCTTTGCGCTGCACGGCATCGACCAGTCGGCGGAAATCGCCATCACCGGAAAACAACACGACATGGTCCAGGTTTTCGGCCATTTCCATCACATCGATGGCCAACTCGATATCCATGTTGCCTTTGATCTTGCGGCGACCGGCGGCGTCGGTGAATTCCTTGGTCGGTTTGGTGACCATGGTGTAGCCATTGTAGTCCAGCCAATCGACCAGAGGGCGGATTGGTGAATACTCCTGGTCCTCAACCATGGCGGTGTAGTAGAAGGCGCGCACCAAGCGGCATTTGTCCGAAAACACGGCCAACAGGCGCTTGTAATCGATATCGAAATTCAAGGCCCGTGCGGCGGCATACAGGTTTGACCCGTCGATAAAAAGTGCGACGCGTTCTTCGGGATAAAAATCCATTTCGATAAATTCCTTTGTGAAATCGAACGTGAAAAATTCACGCAATATCTACAATGAAACAATTTAGCTTCCCCAGCCTGAATCACAAGCATTTCACGACAAGAATTCCAAGGATTCGTACATGATTTCGCCGATCATCATCGGCGTCGGTGGAAATCTACCGACGGAAGAATATGGCCCGCCGCGCGCGACCTGCGGTGCGGCTTTGCAAAGCCTTTCACAACAGCCGGATCTGGAGATCGTGGCGCGTTCGGCCTGGTACGAAACAGCGCCTGTGCCGATCTCGGGTCAGCCCTGGTATGTAAACGGCGCCGTCGCGGTGAAAACGGCCATGGCGCCGCACGACTTGATGGCATTGTTGCTGGAGACGGAAACCCGGTTCGGGCGTCGCCGCAGCGAACGAAACGCCGCCCGCGTGCTCGACCTGGACCTGTTGACCTTCGGCGATCGGGTCCTGACCGGCGATCTCGAGGTTCCGCATCCGCGCCTGCATTTGCGGGCATTCGCGGTCTTGCCGATCCGCGATGTCGCGCCGGAGTGGCGTCATCCGGTGCTCGACCGGTCCATCACCGACCTGGCAGCGGACCTGCCGGACGATCAGGATATTCGGACCATGCCCGACGCCGACGGCTATTTGGGCACGGAGTGGCGCTCCAAAGCCTGATAAAGGCGGGGAGAATCCACGCGGAAAGGCTTGAAAATGCCTGCGCCCAGGCCTATAACCCACAGCTCGCCGCCGATTTGAGCGGCACCAGATTCCTGACATTCCGCCCGGAGGTTTACGTATGGCCCGCGTTACGGTCGAAGATTGTGTTCTCAGAGTCCCCAACCGGTTCGAGCTGGTGATGCTGGCCGCGCAGCGGGCCCGGCACATTTCCGCGGGCGCGCCGTTGTCCGTCGATCGCGACAACGACAAGAACCCGGTTGTCGCTCTGCGTGAAATCGCCGAAGAAACCGTGGCTCTGGAAGACCTGGAAGAATCCCTGATCAAAGGGATGCAGAAATACGTCCAGATGGAAGAGTCCATCGACGACCTGGATCCGGCGATCCCGGAAACCATGCAGCTTTCCGCCGGTGAAGCGGCGGCGGCGTCTGACGACGATGACACTTTGGACGTGGACGACGACGCGGACCCTGCTACCATGGGCGCAGACGTCGTTTTCCAGGATGCGGAGATCGGACCGGAGGACTAAGTCCTCGTCCGAAGCATTCTCGGCATAACAAAATCCCGGCCGGAAAGTCGGAGTTCCTGCGGTCTCCGGCTTTTTCCGGGTATTCGGGGGACGGCGTTCCGGTATTAACGGGCAAAGGGCGTCCCTCAGGTGATCCGCCAGTTCGAACTTGTTGAACGGGTAAAGGCCTACGATCCGAACGCGGACGAGGTAGGGATCAATGGCGCCTACGTGTTCGCCATGAAGGCCCATGGCTCGCAAAAGCGGGCTTCCGGCGATCCATATTTCTCTCACCCGATCGAAGTCGCCGGTATTCTCACCAGTTACCGGGTCGACAGCGCGACCATCGAAACGGCGCTGCTGCACGACACGATCGAAGATACCCCCGCGACGATGGACGATATCCGCTCGCACTTCGGCAACGAAGTCGCGCAGTTGGTCGACGGGGTCACCAAGCTGACCCGGATCGAGTTTCAGTCCGACCGCGCCAAACAGGCCGAGAACTTCCGCAAGCTGGTTCTGGCGATGTCCGAGGACATTCGCGTTCTATTGGTCAAGTTGGCCGACCGCCTGCACAACATGCGGACCCTTCACTACATCAAGAAGGAAGAAAAGCGCCGTCGCATCGCCATGGAAACCATGGAGATTTATGCGCCGCTGGCCGAACGCATCGGCATGCAGGAAATCAAGACCGAGCTTGAAGACCTGGCCTTCGCCGAGATCAATCCCGAAGCGCGCCGGGCCGTCGTCAAGCGGCTGGAACGACTGCGCGAGCAGGGGGGCGAACTGGTCCCCAAGATCATTGGCGAGCTTTCGGAAACGCTGAAGGAAAACGGCATCGCAGCCGAGGTCTCGGGGCGGGAGAAGTCGCCGTATTCGATCTGGCGCAAGATGCAGCAGCATGATGTCGGGTTCGAGCAGCTGTCCGATATCATGGCGTTCCGGATCATCGTGAACAGCATCGAGGATTGCTACAAGGCGCTCGGCGTGGCGCATAACGCTTACCGGGTCGTGCCGGGGCGGTTCAAAGACTACATCTCCATGCCCAAGCCGAACGGCTATCAGTCCCTGCATACCGGAGTTTTCGGCCCGCATCAGCAGCGCATCGAGCTGCAGATCCGGACCAAGAAGATGCACGAAGTGGCGGAGTTCGGTGTCGCCGCCCATTGGAACTACAAACAGGGCGGCCCTGATCAGGACCACACGCAATACCGTTGGCTGCGCGAACTGCTGGACATTCTGGAGCATGCCGCGGATCCGGAAGAAGTGCTGGAGCATTCCAAGATGGAAATGTTCCAGGACCAAGTGTTCTGCTTCACGCCGCGCGGCGACTTGATCAACCTGCCGCGTGGGGCGACCACGGTCGATTTCGCCTATGCAGTCCATTCGGAAGTCGGAGATCACTGCGTCGGGGCCAAGATCAACGGAAAGATGATGCCGCTGCGCACGGAGCTTCGGAACGGCGATCAGGTCGAGATCGTAACCTCCAAGGCACAGACGCCGAACCCGACCTGGGAACGCTTCGTCGTGACCGGCAAGGCGCGGGCGCGCATTCGCCGGTTCATCCGACTGCAGGAACGCGAGGAGTACGAAAAACTCGGCCGCTCGATCCTGCAGCGTTACTTCAAGGAAGCGGATTACGACCTTACGGATAAAGGCATTTCCGGCACCCTGAAAAAGTTCGGACAGGCCTCGGTCGAGGATCTGTATGCCGCCGTCGGCCTAGGCCATCTCAGTGGCCGGGAAGTCCTGGAAGCGGTCTATCCGGGCGCCAAGCGCAAAGCCAAGGAAGGGGACGATACGGTCGTTCCGCTGGCCGAGGCGCGCAATCGCCGCCGCGACCGCGACAAGAACGACAGCGGCGTGCCGATCCAGGGCTTGATCCCCGGCATGGCCATGCATTTCGCCGGGTGCTGCCATCCGCTGCCGGGCGACCGCATCGTCGGCATCGTCACCACCGGGCGCGGCGTAACCGTGCACACCATCGATTGCGATACCCTGGAGACCTATACGGAAGAGCCGGAACGCTGGCTCGATCTATCCTGGAACCGCGACGAAGCGAGCCGCGAACTGCATGCCGGGCGCGTTCATGTCACCGTCGCCAACGCGCCGGGGTCCCTGGGCGACCTGTCGACCATGATCGCTAAGAATGACGGGAATATCTCGAACCTGAAGATCATCAATCGGTCGACCGATTTCTTCGACATGCTGATCGATATCGAGGTGCGGGACGTGAAGCACCTGACCGACATCATCGCCGCCCTGCGGGCCTCGCCGGCCGTCAATTCGGTCGAACGGGCGCGGGGATAGGGCGGATCGCCGCAAGGCAGACAACAAGGACTGAACTCATGACCGGATATCTCAGGCTCGGCGTCAACATCGACCACGTGGCGACCATCCGCAACGCGCGGGGCGGTGGCCATCCGGACCCGGTGCGCGCCGCTCGGGCCGCGGCCCAGGCCGGGGCCGACGGTATCACCGCCCACCTGCGCGAGGATCGCCGCCATATCTCGGACGACGATATGGCCCGGTTGGCCCATCAGATCGACCTGCCGCTCAATTTCGAAATGGCCGCGACCGATGAAATGCTCGGCATTGCCCTGCGTCATAAGCCGCATGCAGCCTGCATCGTGCCGGAAAAGCGCGAGGAGCGGACCACCGAAGGCGGCCTGGACGCCGTCGGCGGGTTCGACGGGTTGAAGCCGTTCATTGCCGAGCTCGGTTCCGCCGGTATCCGCGTTTCCTTGTTCATCGAGGCCGATATCGCGCAACTCGATGCCGCAAAGGCGCTGGGCGCGCCGGTCGTGGAACTGCATACCGGGGCCTATTGCGACGCCGCCCCGGAAGACCGCGAACGCCAATTGGCGCGGATTATCGACGCCGCCACCCATGCCGAGGCAATCGGCCTGGAATGCCATGCCGGTCATGGCCTGACCTTCGACACGGTCGGCCCGATCGCCGCCATCCCCAGCATCATGGAGCTGAACATCGGCCATTTCCTGATCGGAGAGGCGATTTTCGGTGGCCTGGAAAGCGCCATCAAGCGCATGCGGGCCCTGATGGATCAGGCCCGGGCCGAAGCCAACGGCGAACGGTCGGCCTAAGGGTAGGGCCGAACAGCCGGTGGCGTTCCCATCATGATCATCGGAATAGGCACGGACCTTTGCGATATACGGCGGATCGAGCGCACGCTCGACCGGTTCGGCGACCGCTTCGTGCAGCGTTTGTTCGCCGAGGGTGAGCAGCGCAAAGCCTTTCGCCGCCAGAACCCCGCATCGAGCTTCGCCCAAAGCTTCGCGGCCAAGGAAGCCTGCTCGAAGGCTCTTGGCACCGGTTTTCGAAAAGGGGTGTTCTGGCGCGATATGGTCGTCGCCAATTTGCCGACGGGTCAGCCCTATATGGTCATCACCGGCGGGGCCAAGGCGCGATTGGATTCTCTGACGCCGCCGGGCATGACGGCCCAAGTGCATGTTTCACAGACCGACGAATACCCGATGGCCCATGCGATGGTCATCATTTCTGCGGTCCCAACCCCGCAAGGCGCTTGACCTTTGAGCCGGAGGCGCGTTTCATCCGCCCGCCGACTTCAATCCGGCGCATCTGAATGAAACACGGAAAATGACGGAACAACGGCTAATGAGCGGCGACAAATCGGGCGGTCTCTGGGATACGATCAAAACGGTGAGCTACGCGATTCTGATCGCGTTGCTGGTCCGAACCTTCGCCTACGAGCCGTTCAACATTCCGTCCGGGTCGATGCTGCCGACGTTGCTGATCGGCGACTACCTGTTCGTTTCCAAGTTTTCCTACGGCTATTCCAAGCACTCGCTGCCGTTTTCGCTGCCGCTGATTTCCGGGCGGGTCTTCGAGGACGTGCCGGAGCGGGGCGATGTGGTCGTGTTCAAGCTACCGACTGACAACAAGACCGATTTCATCAAACGCATCATCGGCCTGCCCGGCGATGAAATTCAGGTCAAAGGCGGCATTCTGCACATCAACGGCAAGCCGGTGACCCGCGAGCGCGTCGAAGACTTCGTTTCGACCGACGATTTCGGCACCACCCGCCGCGTGCCGCGCTTCGTCGAGACCCTGCCCAACGGTGTGAAGCACTACATCCTGGAAGAATCCGATAACGACCCGATGGACAACACCCGGGTCTACAAGGTTCCGGCGGGGATGTACTTCGGCATGGGCGACAACCGCGACCGGTCGAATGATTCCCGCTATAGCGATGTCGGCTTCATTCCGGCCGAAAACCTGGTCGGCCGCGCCGAGTTCCTGTTCTTCTCGACCAAGGGGACGATGTGGCAACCCTGGGAATGGCCGTCGACGGTGCGGTTCGACCGCATCTTCCAGGGTATTGAATGAGCGGCGGAAACAACGCAAAGCGGCTTTCGGCCCTCCAGGAACGGCTGGGCCATCGGTTCGCCGACCCGGCGCTGCTGACCCAAGCCTTGAAACATGCCTCCGGGCAACAGGATCGCCTGAATTCCAACGAACGCTTGGAGTTCCTGGGTGACCGGGTGCTTGGCTTGGCCGTTGCGGCCATGCTGTACGACCGTTTCCCGAACGAAACGGAAGGGCAGATCGGCTACCGGTTTACCGGGTTGGTCCGCAAGGAAGCCTTGGCGGACGTGGCGCGAGATTTGGACCTGGCCCCGTCGATCCTGTTGTCTCCGGGTGAAAAGGCGACCGGCGGGCGGGATAATCCGTCGATCCTGGCCGATGCTTGCGAGGCCCTGATCGGGGCGATGTATCTGGATGCGGGCTATGAAGCGGCCGAAGCCTTCGTTCTGCGCCATTGGACGCCTTTGGCCGATGCCCATACCGGCCCCCTGAAAGACGCCAAGACGCGGCTTCAGGAACGGTGCCAGAAATCGGGCCTGCCGTTGCCGGTCTACGAGGTCACGGGGCAAGAGGGACCGGACCACGCGCCGACCTTTACCGTGACCGTCACTGTCGAGGGGCGGGCGCCTTTGACTGGTACCGGCGGCGCCAAGCAAGGCGCGGAACAGGCCGCCGCCGCCGCCATGCTGGATAGCTGGGAGCAAATGAAATGACGACGACCGATACCGCCAAGACCCGCGCCGGGTTCATCGCCATCCTGGGCGCGCCCAATGTCGGCAAATCGACCCTGGTCAACCGCTTGGTCGGGGCCAAGGTGTCCATTGTTTCCCCCAAGGTGCAGACGACCCGCACCCGCGTGCTCGGCATCTTCATCGAGGGCTCGGCCCAGGTCATCCTGGTCGATACCCCGGGGATCTTCGAGCCGAAGCGCCGTCTGGACCGCGCCATGGTCGCCGCCGCTTGGTCCGGCGCGCAGGATGCGGACGCCGTCGCCCTGCTGATCGACGCCAAGGCCGGGATCGATGCCCGGGCCCAGGCGATCATCGACAAGCTGGCCGCGGACGGGCGCAAGGCGTTCCTGATCCTCAACAAGATCGATCTGGTCGCCAAGCCAGTGTTGCTGGCCCTGGCGCAGAAGCTGATGGATACGGGTATTTTCTCGGAATGTTTCATGGTCTCGGCCCAGACCGGCGACGGTGTGAATACGCTGACCAAGGTTTTCGCCGATATTGTGCCTGAAGGCCCCTGGCTGTTCCCCGAGGACGAAATCTCGGACATGCCCGCGCGCCTGCTGGCCGCCGAGGTGACCCGCGAAAAGCTGTTCCTGGAACTGCATCAGGAGCTTCCCTACAAGATGACCGTGGAAACCGAGGATTGGGAGCAACAGGAAGACGGCTCCGCCCGGGTTCATCAAGTGATCTATGTCGAACGCGACAGCCAGAAGGGCATCGTCCTGGGTAAGCACGGCAGCATGGTCAAGAAGATCGGCGCCGCCGCGCGCCTGGAACTTCAGGAGATGTTCGGCCATCCGGTCCATCTGTTCATCCACGTCAAGGTGCGCGGCAAATGGCAGGAAGACCGGGAACGCTATGCCGAATGGGGCCTGGATTTCGACGCCTGAGGCTTTAGCCGGGGACCTCGACCATGGAATGGCATGACCGTGGTTACATTCTCGCCACCCGCCGTCACGGCGAAAACGCCCTGATCGTCAGCGCCCTGACCGAAACCCGCGGCCGTCAGGCCGGATTGGTCCGGGGCGGGGCGGGGCGCCGCAAGCGCGGCGGCCTGCAGGTCGGCAATCTTGTGTCCCTGTCCTGGCGCGGGCGCCTGCCGGAGCATCTTGGCACCCTGACGACGGAAGTGATCGAGGCCCCGGCGGCGACCCTGTTGGACTGTCCGGACGGGCTGGCGGCCTTGTCCTCGGCCTGCGCCGTGACCGAGGCCCTGTTGCCCGAGGGCGAGGAACACCCCGCGATTTTCCACGGCTTGGCCGGCTTGATGACCGTGCTGGACGATCCCCACGTCGGCTCGGCCTATGTGAAATGGGAAGTCGGCGTGCTGGGCGAGCTTGGCTTCGGCCTCGACCTCACGGCTTGTGCCGCCACGGGCGATACGGAAGACCTGACGTACGTTTCGCCCAAGACGGGGCGGGCGGTCTCGACTGCCGCCGGGCGGCCCTACCACGATCGGTTGTTGCCATTGCCGCCGTTCTTGCTGGGAAGCGGGGCCGCCGAGACGGCGGAAGAGGTCGTCGCGGGTCTGCGCCTGACCGGTTTTTTCCTGGAAACCCACGCCTTCGACAGCCGGGGCGGGCGGTTGCCCGCGCGCGAACGCCTGATCGAGCGTTTCCAGGCGAAAAAATAGCCGGACAAAGGCCGTGAAGGGGCCGTCGCCCCCTTTCGCATCGCACCATATTTGGTATAAGTGCCCTATGGTCGCCCCCCAAATGGGCGGAAACCCCAGGATATCAAGGATTCAGTCATGACCGCGATCACGCCCCCCGGAGACTTTGGTGGCGAAATCCGCGACACCCCGTTGTCCGAGGCCCTGAGCCAACGCTATCTGGCCTATGCGCTGTCGACCATCGTGTCGCGCTCGCTGCCGGATGTGCGCGACGGTTTGAAGCCCGTGCACCGGCGGCTGCTGTACGCAATGCGGCTGCTGAAGCTTGACCCGGCCGCGGGATACAAGAAATGCGCCCGTGTGGTCGGCGACGTCATGGGTAAATATCACCCCCATGGCGACCAGGCGATTTATGACGCCCTGGTCCGTCTGGCCCAGGATTTCTCGGTCCGCTATCCGTTGATCGACGGGCAGGGCAACTTCGGCAACATCGACGGCGATAATGCCGCGGCCATGCGATACACGGAATCGCGTCTGACGGCCGTCGCGGCGGCATTGTTGGACGGGATCGACGAGGACACGGTCGACTTCCGTTCCACCTACGACGGCGAAGAAGAAGAACCGATCGTCCTGCCGTCGAATTTTCCGAACCTGTTGGCCAACGGCGCCACGGGTATCGCGGTCGGCATGGCGACCAACATTCCGCCCCATAACGTGGGCGAGATCTGCGACGCGCTGACCCATCTGATCAAGCATCCGAACGCAACCTTCGACAAGCTGGTCGATTTCATTCCGGGGCCGGATTTCCCGACCGGCGGCGTATTGGTCGAAGACCGCGAGGCCGTGGTCGAGGCCTATAAGACCGGGCGGGGCGCGTTCCGCCTGCGCGCCCGCTGGGAGATCGAGGATCAGGGCCGCGGCCAGTACGAGATCGTCATCACCGAAATCCCGTATCAAATCCAAAAAGCCAAGCTGATCGAGCGGATCGCGGACCTGATCGTCAGCAAGAAACTGCCGATCCTGCAGGACATTCGCGATGAATCGACCGATCAGGTGCGCATCGTACTGGAGCCGAAGAACCGCGCCGTCGATGCCGAAACCCTGATGGAGCATCTGTTCCGGGAAACCGACCTGGAAATCCGCTTCAACCTGAACATGAACGTGCTGGACGCCAACAACACGCCCGGCGTGATGTCGCTCCGCGACGTGTTGCAGGCCTATCTCGACCACCGCCATGTGGTGCTGGTCCGGCGCAAGAAGTTCCGCCTGGAAAAGATCGAGCGCCGCCTGGAAATCCTGGGCGGCTTGCTGGTCGCGTTCCTGAACCTGGACGAAGTCATCAAGATCATCCGCGAGGAAGACGACCCGAAGATGGTGATGATGAAGCGCTTCGACCTGACAGAGGTTCAAGCCAACGCCATCCTGGATATGCGTTTGCGCCAACTGCGCAAGCTGGAAGAAATGGAGATTCGGCGCGAAAACGACGACCTGTTGAGCGAGCGCAGCGCCATTCAACAGCTGCTGAACAACGAAGGCGAACGCTGGCAGGCGATTACGACGGAAATTGCCGATCTTAAGAAGGCCTTTGGTCAGAAGACCGAGATCGGTGCGCGGCGCACGGAAATCGCCGGTCCGCCATCCGTCGTCGTGGTGCCGCTGGACGCCATGGTCGAGAAAGAGCCGATCACCGTCGTCCTGTCGGAAAAAGGCTGGATCCGTGCCCTCAAGGGCCATGCCGATCCGTCGACCGAGGTTAAATTCAAGGAAGGCGACAACCTGAAGTTCATGGTCCATGGCCAGACCACGGATAAATTCCTGGTGTTCGCGACCAACGGGCGGTTCTACACCTTGGCGGGCGACAAGTTGCCGGGTGGACGCGGCCATGGCGAGCCGGTGCGCCTGATGGTCGATATCCCCAACGGGCATGATCCGATCTCGCTGACGACGTTCGAGGCCGGAAAGAAATACATCGTCGCCTCGGACAAGGGGCGGGGCTTCATCGTGCCATCGGACGAACTGGTCGCCCAGACCAAGAACGGCAAACAGGTGTTGAACCTGGGTACCGGCGAGGAAGCGGCGGTGATGTGCGAAATCATGGAGGGCGCCGACGGCGTCGCCGTGGTCGGCGAGAACCGCAAGCTGCTGATCTTCCGGATGGAAGAGCTGCCGGAAATGACGCGCGGCAAGGGCGTGATTCTGCAGCGCTATAACAAGGGCGGTCTGGCCGACGTCACGACCATGCGCTTCGCCGAGGGCCTGACCTGGCGGTCGGGCGGCACGCGCACGGAAACTGAATATCAGCCCTGGGTCGGCAAACGCGCCCAGGCGGGCCTGAATGTGCCCAAGGGGTTCCCCCGGTCCGGGACGTTCGGTAAGGATTGATTGGCTTAGGAGGAGGCGTCGGGCTCTACTTCGCCCGTGAATTCTTCGAAGCCCATCCATCCTTCGGACGTATGAACCTCGAGCGGGCGGAAGCGCGCCTTGTAGGACATCTTGTTACAGCCCTCGATCCAGAAGCCCAGGTAGACATAGGGCAGGCCCTGTCGCTTAGCCTCTTCGAGCATCCATAGGATCATATGGGTGCCCATGCCGCGGCGCGGCTGTTCCGGGTCGAAGAAGCTGTAGACCGCCGACAGGCCGTCGTTGACCCGGTCGCAGAGCATGGTGCCGGTCAAGGTGCCGTCTTCGTCGCGGAAGGTCGCGAGGAAGGTTTCGATCGGCGTGTCTTCGATCAGCGCCTGATAATCCAGGTAATCCATTTTCGACATGTCGCCGCCGGAATGGCGCGAGCGCTGATACCGTTGGAACAGACGGTATTGTTCCTGGGTCGCGATGGGCGAGACCATCCGCGCCGTCAGGTCCGCGTTTGCTTTCTGGATGCGCTTCATCGACGTGCGCGGCTTGAAGCCGTCGACCACGATCCGCACCGCCTTGCAGGCGTCGCAGCCCGGACAGGCCGGGGCATAAACAATGCCGTGCGACCGACGGAATCCGGCATAAGACAACTGGTCGTGCAGCTTGGTCGCGTCGCGCCCGAAAAGCTCCGTCACGACGCGGCGTTCGACGCGGTCCGGCAGATAGGGACAGGGCAGGGGCGCCGTGGCGAAAAAGAACCGCGCGTCCGAAATGGGTTTATGCCGCATGGCGTGCCTTATCCGACCCTGGGCCGGGCATCCGGTGCCGGACCCTCAGGGCAATTACTCTGGCGCAATATTACCCTGAATTTCAAGGTTGATCCCGGGCAACTGCGGGAGTGCCGGTTGCGCCGGCGCGGGACCGCTTTGCGGGGCGGGCTGCGGCGCTGGTTGCGGCGCCGGTTGAGCAGGCGCGCCCTGTTGCTGCTGTCGGCGGATTTCATTCAGGCCGGGCAGCGCTTCGTTCTCGCGTTCCTTTTTGGCCTTTTCCTGGGCCTTGGCCTTGTCGGCAGCCTTGCCCGTGCCGCGCAGAAGGATGATCGACAGCCGTCGGTTGGACGGATGCTTGGGGTCTTCGGCGATCAACGGGTCCGTCGCCGCCTTGCCGACCACGCGCTTGATCCGCTTATCCGGCACGCCGAAATGCTCCAGCTCGCGCCGGGCCGCATTGGCGCGGTCGGATGATAGCTCCCAGTTGCCGTAATCCTGGCCGGAGAACGGGGTCGCATCCGTATGGCCGGAGATCGAGATGTCCTGCGGCATCGACAAGATGACTTTTGACACGACTTCAAGCAGACGCTCGGTATGCAGGAACATTTTCGAGCTGCCGGACGGGAACATGGCCAGCCCGTCTCGGTCGATCAGCTGAATGCGCAGGCCTTCCGGCGTGTTGTCGACCAGCAGGCTGTTCTTCAACTGGCGCATCTGAGGGACGCTTTCCAGCTGCTTCTCCAGGTCGTCCTTGGCCTCTTCGAAGGCTTCCTGTTCCTTACGCGCGGCCTGAGCCTGGATATCCTCGTCGGTCGGGGTGTCCTTGGATTTGGACTCGGCTTCGCCCTGGGACAGGTCGCCGCCGGTGCCGGCCTTCGGCGGCGGCAGGTCCATGGTCACGCTGTCGCGGGCGGTGGCGCTTTGCGCTACGCCTTCCTCGCTCATCGTCTTGCCCTGCAGGATGTCGCCTGCGCCGCTCGTCGTTTGCGATGTCGAGATCGGGGCGAAGAAGTTCGAAATACCTTCCAGGGATTCTTGGGTGACCGAATTCAACAACCACAACAGCAGGAAGAAGGCCATCATCGCGGTCACGAAGTCGGCATAGGCGATTTTCCACGCGCCACCATGGTGGCCATGGCCACCCTTCTTGACCTTCTTGATAATGATCGGTTGTTTGGCCGCTTCTTCTGCCATCAGGCCTTTCCTATGGGGTCCGTTCCGTTACCGTCTGCATTCCGTCGGGCAGGGTGCCCTTACGACGCAGCCGGCAGGTTGGTCACCATTTCTTCGACCTCGGCAAAGGTCGGCCGCACGCCGTGGCTCAGGGTCTTGCGTGCGAATTCGACAGAAACCTGCGGGGCATATCCCTGCATGTGCCCGATCAAGGCCACCCGGATGCAGTTCAGGTAGGCGGAATCGGACGCGTAGGTGTTGTTGAGGGACGAGGCGATCGGCGCCATGAAGCCGTACGAGAACAAAATACCCGAGAACGTACCGACCAGCGCCGCGCCGATCAGGTTACCCAGGACTTCAGGCGGCTCGGTGATCGACCCCATCGTCACGATAACGCCCAACACGGCCGCGACGATACCAAGGGCCGGGGTCGCGTCAGCCATGTTCTGCCAAGCCGCGCCGACGGCATGAAGCTCTTCGTGGTGCTTTTCCAGCTCCGCTTCCATGACCGATTCGATTTCGTGCGGGTTGGAGGCCCCCAAGGTCAGAAGGCGCAGGTAGTCGCACAGGAACTCAACCGCGTGATGATCGTGGTGGAACAGCGGGAAGTTCGAAAACAGGGTGCTTTCATCCGGTTTTTCGACATGC
Source organism: uncultured Rhodospirillaceae bacterium (assembly GCA_964012715.1). GTDB lineage: Bacteria > Pseudomonadota > Alphaproteobacteria > Rhodospirillales > Casp-alpha2 > UBA1479. Next base: position 18,024 of record CAXGUG010000064.1, read on the forward strand.
GCTTCCAGCGCCAGATCGCCTTTGGTCTTGGCCAGACGGAAGACCGAATAGAGGCAGCCGAGAAGCTCTTCGTAGTGTTCGCGAGTGTAGGTGGGGCCTTTCATCAGGGTTTTGAACGACCCCATGACGCCCTTGATCACCGGTTTCGGGTTACCGGTGATGAATGCACCGATCGCGCCACCGAAGATGATGATGAATTCCAGGGGCTGCCAAAGCACGCCGTAGCTGCCGTGAACGCCATAGGCGCCAAACACGGCAACAATCACAATCAATGAGCCGACGATGAAAAGCATTCAGCAGTCTCCAAGAGCCACAACCGGGCGCGCGTGCCTTGTGTCCGGCATTTGGCGCACCGAACAAAAGCTATCGCCCTATCATCCCAAAAGACAAGCATTTCTCGTCACCGAACGCCATCGCCAATAGGTGTAATTTTATAATCCAGTCTGGCGGTTAACGTTAAAAACACCGGAAACCCGGAAAGGCTTGCCAGAGCTTCCCCCGGCAACGTATTCAAGAGCGCGTTCACACATTTTCGTGCGCAGTCCTGGGGGAGTGGCAGACCGTCCATCATGGTTGATCAGAATGCATTCAGAAACGCGTTGAGTTGCTTCGCATCCGGCGTGACCGTCGTCACCGCGCCGGGTGACGAACGCGGGCCCGTGGGCGTCACCGTAAGCGCCTTTTGCTCGTTGTCGCTGGACCCGCCGCTGATCCTGGTCAGCCTCGACAATCGCACCGGCTGCATTGCCTGTTTCACGCAGCCCGACGGGGGCTTTGCGGTCAACGTGCTGGCCGATGATCAACGAGATGTCTCGAATGCCTTCGCCGGTCCGCAGACCTTTGACATGCATGGCGTTGTCCATGTCGTCGGGGCGACCGGCGCGCCGGTGATCGCGGGCGCGATGGCATCGTTGTCGTGCCGGACCCATGCGGTCCATGACGGCGGCGATCACCGAATCGTCGTCGGGCGCGTTGAAGAGGTCGTGGTCGACCGCGATAAATCCCCGCTGCTGTATTTTCAAAGCTCTTATCGTGGGTTAAGTGAGCAGGGATAACCCTCCGTTTCTGCTTAGTTTTCCCATCGCCCGTGCGGTGGCCGCACAGCTTTTCGGCGGGGTCGTGACGATCATCGCCATGGCGTTGCTGCGCCAGGCCGGTTGGCCCGCGCCGCCGGCGACGCTGTGCATCATTTGGGGCTGTGCGGCGGCCCTGGCGACCTTACCCATGCGTCTGGCGCGGTGGTGGCTGCCGGTGCAGGCCGCGGCCCCGGTGTTGCTTTGGGTGGCCTTGGGCCTGCAACCGCCGACTTGGGTGTTTCCGGTCGTCTTTGTCGTCTTGCTGGCGCTGTACTGGAATGCCGTGGGCGAGGGGGTTCCTCTCTACCTGACCAACGCTACCACCTGGCGCGCGGTTGAGCACCTATTGCCGAAGGGCGAAAATATCCGCATGGCCGACTTGGGTAGCGGCTTGGGCGGAACTCTTTGGCACGTGGCCCAGGCCCGCCCGGACGCACGCTTCGACGGCTATGAAACGGCGCCTTTGGTTTATGCGATCAGCCGATTGCGCCTGTTGGTGCAGCCGCGCGGGAACCTGACCCTGCATTTCAAATCCCTATGGCGCGCGGATTTGAGCGGGGTCGACATGGTTTATTGTTTCCTGTCGCCGGTGCCGATGGAGCGCCTGTACGACAAGGCCAAGACCGAGATGAAGCCCGGCAGCCTGTTCGTTTCGAACAGCTTCGAAGTCCCGGGCGTCACAGCGGACCAGATCGTCGAGGTCGATGACCGCCGCCAGACCCGGTTGCTGGTTTATCGGATGTAATCAGTCGAGATCGGCGGACAGCACGCGCGTGTTGAACCCGGCGTTGCACAGGGCCTTGACGATGGCGCGCACGTGTTCGACGTCGACCGTTTCGATCACCACGTCCAATTCGGTGTCCTTGATCGGACCGTCGAAGAACAGGCGCTGGTGATAGACCTCGAGAATATTTCCGCCCAAGCCGCCGATCAGGCCCGAAACCTCGGACAGCATGCCCGGCCGGTCGCTCATGCCGATGCGCAGGCTGACCATACGGCCGCCGCGGACCAAGCCGCGCAGCAATACGTTCGACAACAGCCGGGAATCGATGTTACCGCCGGAAATCACGATGCCGACCCGCCGCCCGGCGTATTTATCGCCCGAGGCGAGCAAGGCCGCGACACCCGCGCCGCCCGCGCCCTCGGCGACGATCCGCTGGCCGTCGGCCAGGGTCAGGACCGCTTCTTCCAATTCGTCTTCGCTCAATACCGCGACGTCAGAGACATGCTCGGCGATGATCGGGGTGGTCAGTTCGCCGGGCGATTTGACCGCGATGCCGTCGGCGATGGTGATGCCGCCGTTGCCGGTGAAGGGTTCACCCTTCAGCGCCATGGCCATCGACGGATAGATCGCCGTCTGTGCGCCGATCAGCTCGATCTTAGGATTCAGGGCCTTGGCCGCGATAGCGCAACCGGCCATCAATCCGCCGCCGCCGATCGGAACCATCAAAACATCCAGGTCCGGCGCGTCTTCAAGAAACTCCAGCGCCGCCGTGCCTTGTCCGGCGATCACGTGTTCATCGTCGAACGGCGCGATAAACAACATGCCCGTTTCCTCGGCATGGGCCAGGGCGGCTTCGCGGGCGGCGTGGAAATCAGCACCCTTCAGTTCAACCTTGGCGCCCAGGGCTTCCGTGCGGCCGACCTTGGTGAACGGCGTGCCTTCGGGCATGAAGATAACAGCTTCGATCCCCAGGCGGCCGGCGTGAAAGGCAACGCCTTGGGCATGGTTGCCGGCCGAGGCCGCGACCACGCCACGGGACCGCTCCTCAGGCGTCAGGCTTTCAAGCTTGACCCCGGCGCCCCGAACCTTGAACGAGCCGGTGATCTGCAGGTTTTCCAATTTCACGAAAACGTCGGCGCCGCTCAGACGCGACAGGTGGCGCGCCGCCATGGCGGGGGTGCGCACAAGCTGGCCCTCAAGCACGCGGGCGGCATCGCGGATGGTGTCGATGGTTACGTTCATGGCAATGCGATTTCCAACTCGAAAATTCGAATGAGTTTTAGGGGGTTCGAGGAAGCGCAAGTTCTACACCCTTGATCGGTGTTTGTGCAGGGTTTTCCGTTGCTAATCGGCATGCTGAAATTTTCACCCCGCCACATTGCGGGGGAGCGGCCTTGCCGCTATACAATCCCGCCATACGGATCTCCCGCGCCGTCACAAAGATCAAGAAACGACCAGGCGCCATCAACAAAAGGAACATGACATGTCCGGACCCCTGAGCGGCCTTCGGGTTTTCGATCTGACCCGCATTCTGGCTGGCCCTTCCTGCACGCAGATCCTCGGCGACCTGGGCGCCGACGTGATCAAGGTTGAAATTCCCGGCAAGGGCGACGACACGCGCGGTTTCGCGCCGCCGTACCTGAAGGACGGCGAGGGCAAGGACACGGACCAGAGCGCTTATTTCACCTGCGCCAACCGCAACAAGCGCTCGATCACCCTGGACCTGACCAAGCCGGAAGGCATCGAGATCGCCAAGAAGATGATCGCCAAGTCCGACGTGCTGGTCGAAAACTTCAAGACCGGCGGTCTGGCCAAATACGGCCTGGGCTATGATCAGCTGAAAGACGACAACCCGGGCCTGGTTTATTGCTCGGTCACCGGCTTCGGCCACACCGGCCCGTATGCCAACCGTCCGGGCTATGACGTGCTGATCCAGGGCATGGGCGGCTTCATGAGCGTCACCGGCGAGCCGGACGAGGGCCCGCAGAAGGCCGGTATTCCGATCTCCGACCTGATCGCGGGCATGTACGCCGCCGTCGGCATCAACGCCGCGCTGCGTCATCGTGAAGTCACCGGCAAAGGCCAGCACATCGACATCGGTATGCTCGACACCACGGCGGCCATCCTGTCGATCCAGGGCGCCAACTTCCTGGCGACCGGCCAGAACCCGCCGCGCCTGGGCAACGCTCATCCGAACATCGTGCCGTACCAGGCCTTCGCGACCGCCGATGGCGACATCATCCTGGCCGTTGGCAACGACGGGCAGTTCCAGCGGTTCTGCAAAGTTGCCGGCTGCGAGCATCTGGCCGAAGACCCGCGTTACGCCACCAACGACAAGCGCGTCAGCAACCGCGAAGAGATCGTCGGCCTGTTGAAGCCGATCATCGCCGCCAAGCCGTCGGAATTCTGGCTGACCGAGTTGGAAAAGAACAACGTCAGCTGCGGCCCGATCAACCGCCTGGATCAGGTGTTCTCCGATCCGCAGTTCATCGCCCGCGGCATGCAGTTGGACATGCCCCATCCGAAAACCGGCACCGCGCCGGTCAAGATGGTGGCCAGCCCGCTGAAGTTCTCGGAATCCAAGGTCGATTACCGCTATGCGCCGCCGGTCCTGGGCCAGCATGTCGACGAAGTTCTCAACGAGCTTCTGGACATGTCCGAGGACGATATCGCCGGTCTGCGCGAACGCGGCGTGATCTAACGCATCGAAGGCGGGGAGGGTACCCATGGAACGAAAATCCTTCCTGGGGCTCTCCGCCGCCGGTGCGTTCCACAAAGTTGTCTATTGGGAGTGGGGGCCGGCCGACGCGCCGGTCCTTCTTTGCGTGCATGGATTGACGCGCAACGGGCGCGATTTCGATGCCGTTGCCGAACGTTTCTCAGACCGCTGGCGGGTCGTTTGCCCGGATATCGTCGGACGGGGCGAAAGCGACCGCCTGCTCAATCCGGCGCTCTACGCGACACCTCAGTATTTGGCCGATTTGACGGCCCTGATCGCACGCCTGAACGTCGACAAGGTCGCTTGGCTGGGGACGTCGATGGGCGCGCTGTTGGGCATGTTCGCCGCCGCCACGGCCAATACACCGGTCGAACGCTTGTTGATGAACGACGCCGGGCCTGTCCTGACCAAGGAATCCCTGCAACGGATTGCCGCCTATGTCGGGAGCACGCCCGATTTCGCTGATATGGCCGAGGGCGAGGCCTATCTGCGCCGCGTCCATGCGCCGTTCGGCCCCTTGACCGACGAACAATGGGGGCATTTGGCCCGCCATAGCCTGAAAACCAACGCCGCCGGACGGGTCGAG
>CAXGUG010000065.1:0-22982 GCA_964012715.1 uncultured Rhodospirillaceae bacterium
TGTCGCGGATGATCGGCGACATGGCTAACGCCGGCGACGGCGCCGTCGAGGAAGAAAGCCACGACGAGATGGTCCGCCGCTACAAGGAAGTCCTGTACTAAGCGAAATCTTCCGCCGTCAGCGCGGCCACCGGGGCAGTTGATCCAATCCCATATAGGTGATGACCGCCCCCAGGATCACCAGAATGATCATGAAGGTCAGCAGCGTATAGCGGTGGAAGTTGCCTTCCTTCGGCGACTTGATGTTCTGAATCTTGCGAAACAGCGGGCTGAAATGCCGGGCCACGGCATGAATGCGCGCCAGTTCGTTGTGTTGCCAGAACTGATAAATCACCAACATGAAGACCGAAGCGCAGGTCATCAGGATAATCATCGCCATCAATTTCGCGATGATCGGCCCACCAGCATTGATGAACTTGGCGATCACGATAAAGGCCGCGAACACGGCCAGGGTCGATCCGACCGTCCACCATTGCTGCGCCTTGACGAACAACAAGGCGTCATTGGATTTGTTGTAGATCAGCGACAGTTCGGCCCGAACCTCTTCAGTGATGGGTTCGGCCCCACCGTCGTCTATTTCATCCGCGTGTTTTTCAGCCATGCCATTGCTCCCTTGCAGACGACTGATAACGGGAATTATCGCGCAAAATGCGTGAAGAAGCCTCTATGCCTTACGTATAGGTGTTTGATTAAGCTGAAAAACCGCCATTCCCGCAACAATCATCTGACATCGCCGGCCCGATCGTCACCCTGATCTAATTTTTTTTCGGTTCCTGGGAATAAAACCGCCCGCCCGACTGTTTACCCCCCAGGAGGACGCGCCGGACCTTGGTTCATGCGCCCTGCCACGGACTGCAATTCGAACCGATCTAGATAAGGAACCGACCCATGAAACAAATCTTCGCCGCCCTTGCCGCCGCCTGCGTGATCGCCACGTCATCGGGCGCCTTCGCCATGTCCCCGGCCCAATCCATGAACACGGACCTGGGCCCGGTCTTGGCCGATTCCAAGGGCATGACGCTCTATACCTTCCGCAAGGACAAGCCCGGCAAGTCCGTCTGCAACGGCCAATGCGCCGCCCTTTGGCCGCCGCTGACCGCAGCCGACGGCGCCATGGCTGATGGCGATTATTCCGTCATCACCCGCGACGATGGCTCCAAGCAGTGGGCCTACAAGGGCATGGCCCTGTACGGCTGGGTCAAGGACAAGAAGCCCGGCGACACCACCGGCAACGGCGTTAAGGGCATTTGGGACGTGGCGCGCCCGTAAAGCACCCTCCCGAGCAGCGCCACGGGGACGGCACGGGGGTGGATGGGTATACTATTCCGCCGCCGTGCCGAACCCGCGACCGCATTTTGACCGTGCCCTTTTTCTTGGACACAGACATGTCTGTCACCCGCGAGATCGAAACTCATATCCCCAGCCTGCGCCGGTTTGCCCGCGCGCTCTGCCATGATGTGCATCTTGCCGACGATCTGGTGCAGGACACGTTGGAACGCGCCCTGACGCGCCTGTTCCAATGGCGCAGGGGCAGCAACCTGCGGGCTTGGCTGTTCACGATCCTGCGGAACCAATTCCTCAACGGCAGGCGCACGCGCTATGCCCCGCCGACGACGCTTGCCGCCGAACAATGGGATGCCTTACTGACGCATCTGCCGGATCAAACGGCGCGGCTGGAAGCCATGGACCTGATGCGCGCCCTCGACCGTCTGACCGAGGAGCAGCGGGAAACCATTCTGCTTGTCGGGCTCGAAGGCTTCTCCTACGACGAAGCTGCCCGGATTCTCGACGTGCCCCAAGGTACCGTCATGTCTCGGCTATCGCGGGGCCGCGAGGCTTTGCGACAACTCATGGACCGAAACGGCCCGCCAAAATTGCGAGAGGTGAGCTCCAATGACTCCTGACCCCTTCAGCGAAGCGGAATTGCAGGCCTGGGTCGACGGACGCCTGACGCCGGACCAAACCCGGGCGGTCGAACAATGGCTCGACGCCAATCCGGATGCCGCCAAACGCTGGCGCGGATACCGGCAGGACGCGGCGGCGCTCAACCATTTGTTCGATCCGGTATTGGCCGAACCCTTGCCCCGGCGCCTGCACCCTGACGTCATCCGTGCCCGCAGCTGGCAACGGCAGGCCTTGCGCGCCGCCGCGGCGATCGTTCTGATCGCGGTTGGTGCGGCCGGCGGCTGGCTTGCGCATGGTGACCGGATGGACCGCCAAATCGCCGCCCGCAGCCTGCCCGCCGACGCCGTCGCCGCACATCGGGTGTTCGTGTCCGAGGTTCGCCATCCCGTGGAAGTGACCGCGGACCAGGAAGGCCATTTGGTCGCCTGGCTGAGCAAACGCCTGGGCAAATCCATCCGCGCGCCCCGCCTGACCGATCAGGGATTCGAGCTGATGGGGGGACGGTTGCTCTCCGCCGCCGAAGGACCGGCGGCGCAGCTGATGTATCAAAACGCCGAAGGCCGACGCCTGACCCTTTATGTCCGGGACGCCGCCGACGGCGGCGACACCGCCTTCCGCATCGAAAAGGAAGGCGGAGTTTCCGCCTTTTATTGGATCGATCAAGGCTTGGGATATGCCCTGATCGGCGATCTTGATCGCGACCGCCTGCTGGCGGCTGCCAACAAGGTCTATCGCGACCTGTCCGACGTTCGGCGGCCATGACCTGAAGACCGCGCTTTCATCGGGTGGCGGAAACCCTTGGCCCCTTCCCCGGCCTGCGGGTAATCTCGGGCGCAAAGAACAACAAACAATCCCCCACCCGAACCAGGAGCGCATTCCATGACCCCGGGCGCCCGTGTACAGGCCTGCATCGAATTGCTGACGCAGATCGCCGCCGAGGCCCAAGATTCCAGCACCGTCCTTGATGCCTATTTCCGCGCCCGACGCTATGCCGGGTCGGGCGACCGCCGCGCCGTGACCGAGCGGGTGTACGAGCACCTGCGTCACCGCGCCCGTCTGGAATGGTGGATTGCGCGGACGGGCCTGCCGTTGGAATCGACGCCGCGCACCCGGACCCTGGCGCAACTGGCGGTCTATGAGCGGACCTCGCCCGACGAGATGGCGCGCCTGTTCTCCGGCACCCGGCATTGCCCGCCGACGCTGAACAACCGGGAACAGGAATTGGCCGAGTCCCTATACGGACGCCCCCCCATGCATATCGACATGCCGGATTGGGTGCGCCTGGAATATCCGCAATGGATGGCGGCGTCGCTGCAGGGGATCTTCGGCGACCGCCTGGAAGAAGAGCTTCAAGCCCTCAGCCAAACCGCCCCGGTCGACCTGCGGGTCAATACGTTGAAAGCAACCCGCGAAGGTGTTCAAGAAAGCCTGTCTGGTGAAGGCGTGGAAACCGAACCGACGCCATTGTCGCCGCTGGGCCTGCGTCTGACCTCGCGGGCGCGGCTGGGCGGCACCCGGGGGTTCAAGAACGGCCTATTCGACGTGCAGGACGAAGGCTCGCAGTTGATTGCCCTGCTGGCTGGGGTGCGCCCCGGTATGACGGTTGTCGATTACTGCGCCGGGGCGGGCGGCAAGACCCTGGCCCTGGGCGCGGCCCTGGGTGGCGACGTCGCCGACGGCAAAGGCCCGCGCGGGCGGCTGATCGCCTGCGACGTGTCGCGCTATCGCATGGACCGCATGGCCCCCCGGTTGAAACGCGCCGGCCTCGACGGCGTGGTCAGGCGGCAGGTCGTGTCCGCCCGCGACGACAGTTGGGTCAAGGCCAACAAGGAAATGGCCGACCGGGTCTTGGCCGATGTGCCCTGCACCGGCACCGGGGCTTGGCGGCGGAACCTGGACGCCAAATGGCGATTCCAGCCTGACGACATGGCCCACTTGTTGGAAATGCAGCGCTTGGTTCTGGTCCAGGCCGCGTCGCTGGTCGCCCCCAAGGGCCGATTGATCTACGCAACCTGCTCGCTGCTACGTGAAGAAAACGAAGACCAGATGGATTGGTTCCAGGCCAATGTGCCGGGCTTCACCCGCCTGCCGATCGCCAAGGTCTGGGAAGAAACGATCGGCGGCCCCTGCCCCAACGAGGGCGATTTCATGCGTCTGTCCCCCGCCTCCACCGGAACGGATGGATTTTTCTGCGCAGTTCTGGGAAGATTAGAATAGCTTTGTATACAAAAAGAACAAATGCACGACAGTGGAGCGAGGAAACCCATGACGACGCAGAACATAGAATTCCTGCCACCAGCCGAGGGCGCGTCCTGTTGGACGGGGCCGGAGCTTTCCGGATCCGGGTCCTGGATCGTTGAGCTAAGCGACGAGGAACGGGCCGACCTGATGGCCGCTCTGGACGCGACCGAAGGCCGCGACGCCCTGAGCATCACCGCGGACGATTTCCCTGTCGGCAGCCTGGCCGACACCCTGGCCGACCTGCGCCGCGACGTCGCCTTCGGGACCGGCTTCGCCATGGTTCGCACCGGCCTGGAAACGCTGGACGAAGAACAAGCCCGCCGCCTGATTTGGGGCGTCGGCCAATATCTGGGCGTCCCGCAAATTCAAGACGCCGGTCGGACCCTGTTGCACGATATCCGCGATACCGGTGCCAACATCGACAAGCAGGACAACATCCGCACCTATCAGACCAACCGCGAACAGCCGTTTCACAATGACGGCGGCGATGTATTCGCGCTCTACTGCCGCCGCCGCTCGAATGACGGCGGGCAATCGCTGATCGTCAGCGCTCATGCGGTGTTCAACGAAATCCTGCGGACCCGCCCGGACTTGGCCAAGGTTCTGACCGAGCCGTTCTATTTCGATGCCCGCGGCCAAGCCCTGCCCGGCCGTCCGTGGTATCAGGTTCTACCGATTTTCCAGAACCACGGCGGGCGTTGGTTCGTGATGTACAAGCGCCATTACATCGAATACGCCCAGCGGTCCGAAGAAATCCCCCGACTGACACCCTTGCAGATCGAGGCCTTGGACCTGCTGGACAAGCTGTGCCACGACCCGAAATTCCACATGGCGTTCGAGATGTCGCCCGGCGACCTGGTGGTCGGCAACAACTTCACCACCCTGCACGCCCGCACCGCCTACAAGGACCCGGACACGACCAGCGGCGACAAGCGCCACATGCTGCGTTTGTGGCTGGGTATCGAAGAAGGCGTGCCCCTGCCGCCCGTGTTCCAGGAAACCCGCGAATTCGGGCCGCTATTCGAGACGACGCACCGAATGGCGATATAAAATTTCTTGGGTTGACCGTTCGAGAGAATTTTATTATCGAATTTAATAGTTCGTTATGAGATTCTTTCTATGCTCATACGATAGCATGGCGACGGGGCTTAGGCTGCACCTTGCCCCGGTCGTCCGGTCAACTGGGAGATGACTGATGGCACAGACATGGCAAACGGCCGCCCCGCGGGAAAACGACCACCCGTTGGAAGGCCCCCACCCGACGGACTGATCACAGTCCGCCGCATCCTCTTCGCGGGGCACCATATTCCTGCCCCTATCGGCACGGCCGCGCCCGTCGGTTCGGCTGTGCGTTCGACGCGCCGGTCGAATAGGGGATGAAGACAATCCTCCCGTTTTGCGCTTACACTTTCCCGACGTCCCGACGGTCGACCGGCCGGGGACACCCAGGGGGACCACCGGATGAGCACCTACGAAGAAGAACTGCGCCGCCAACAAACCTTTCTGCGTAAGGCCGAATTGCTGATCTCCCAGGCCAACCGGGAAATCATCGGGCCGTTGATCCCCGACATTAACGAAGACCGCGTCATCAACTTCGCACGGGCCGTGGCGCACCTTCGCGGACGCTACCTTCAGGCTGCGTTCAATATCTCCAATGTCTCGGACGGTCAGGCCCCGTCCGACGCCGAGATTACGAACCTGCGCAAGTACCGCGATATTTACGAAGAGGCACGCAAGGCCTATGAGGAACTGACCCACGCCATCGAACGGGGGTATATTCACATTTCCGAGGACGATTAGTCCCGCCGACACCCTGCCTTTGAACGAACAAAAAGAAGACCTCTCTTTCCCATGGACCACGAAGCACTCAGCAAGGAAGTGGCGGCTATGGCCGCCAAGGCTCAACGCTTGGAAACGCCGGGACCGAACGGCCCGACCGTTTGGCACAAATGGGGAAGCGGCGGCCCGACGCTGGTTCTGGTGCACGGCGGCTGGGGGTCGTGGACCCATTGGTACCGAACCATTCCGCTGCTTGAAGGCAAATACACCCTGTTGACGCCGGACATTCCCGGCTGCGGCGACAGCGCGCCGCCGCCCAAGCCGACCTCTCCCGACGACATCGCCGACATCCTGGTCGCGGGTCTGAACGAACTGCTTCCCGCCGGCGAGAAATTCCACTTGGTCGGCTTTTCCTTCGGCGGCCTGATCAGCAGCGTCGTCGCCACCAAGACGCCTGATACCTGCCGCAGCTTTGTCGCCGTCGGCGCCAGCGGGTTCGGCAATCTGCACGCCCCGCCCCAAGGCACCGCCCTGGCCGAAGACGGCATGAACGACCATGAAATCGATCAACTGCAGCGCCGCAATCTGGAAATCCTGATGTTCCACGATCCCGCCAAGATCGACGACATCGCGATCCATACGCATCGCTACAATCTGGACCGGGGTCGCATCCGGTCGCGGCCGATCTCGTTGACCGACCGCCTGTACCGGGCCCTGCCCGAGATCAAAGCCCCGATGGGCGGCATCTGGGGTGAATTCGACATTACGGTGATGGGCCGCGAAGGCTTGGAGAAACGGCGGGACATCATACGAAACCTTCAGCCGAATGCGCCCTTCCACATCATCGAAGGGGCCGGGCACTGGGTGATGTACGAAAGCCCGACGGAATTCGCCGATACCCTGATCGACACCCTGAACACCTTGTCCCCTGAATAAAGGGACACGTCATAAGCCGTTGCCTCCCGGGCGAGCCTTGCCGATAATCGATCGATCTATGGGCAGTGCGGGAGGCTTCCGGCGTGGCGGGTGTGCTTGAAACCTTGACCGATCTTTATCGGGAACAGATGGCGCGGCATCGCAACCGCCCCTTTCTGGAGGCCGTGATGTCGGCTGCGGCGCTGGTCTGCGCCGCCGATGGCGAGGTCACTTTTCCCGAACGCATGCGGCTCGACCAGATCATCGCCGCCATCAAACAGCTGGACGCCTTCGACCCGCACGAAGCCATCGATCTGTTCAACGACTACACGACCGCGATCCAGGCTGATTCCGAAGAGGGCCGCGAGGCCGCGTTCAAACGGATCGAGCCGGTCGCCAAGGACTCCGAAACGGCGGCGCTGATCCTTCGCGTCTGCATCGGCATTCTGGAGGTCGAGGGCGAAGACAGCATGATCGAGCAGATCGAAATCGTCAGCCTGTGTTCCCGCCTGGGAATCGATCCGAAGGATTGCGGGTTGTACGTCGACGGCATGAAAGCCGACCCGAAAGAATGAAAAGGCCCACGCCATGGAACCGTTGACCGCCCTCGCCCTCGCCCTGGGCTCCGCCTGGGCCAGTGGGTTGAACCTTTACGCGACCGTCCTGGTCTTAGGCGGGTTGGATGCCTTTGGCGTTATCTCGCTTCCCAGCGACATGGCCGTCTTGTCTTCGACCTGGGTCCTGGCGGCGGCGGCGCTGATGTATTTCATCGAATTCTTCGCCGACAAGATCCCCGGCCTGGATTCCATCTGGGACCTGATCCACACCTTCATCCGCATCCCGGCGGGCGCGCTGATGGCAGCGGGCGCCGTCGGCGGCACCGACGTGATGAACCAGGAAGTGCAGACGGCGATCGCCCTTCTGGGCGGCGGCATGATCGCCGCCGGCAGCCATGCGGCCAAGGCTGGCACGCGGGCCGTGATCAATACCTCGCCCGAGCCGTTTTCCAACTGGTTCATGAGCCTGTTCGAAGACGCCCTGGTGTTCGGCGGCATGGCGCTGGCCGTGTTCAACCCGGTCGCGTTCCTGATCGGCCTGGGCCTGTTCGCTTTGCTGCTGATCTGGCTGGTGCCGAAAATCTGGCGCGGCATCGCGCGCTTCTTCGGCGGCTATCGCCATCCCGAAGACCTGCGCCATCCCAAGCAATCGGCGGGACCGGCCTGGGCCGGAATGGGCGCCAACGGGTTCTCGGGCCAACCGGGCGACTGGGCCCCACCGGGCAGTAACGGACAATCCGCCGATCCCGGCGACAGCCGCGACGTGGCCGAACGCCCAGGCACGGACGCCGACTTCTTCGGGCGTAAGGACTGAGCCCCCGACAGGGCGCGCCGTCAGACCACGTTGGTCGGCGCCCCCTTGTGGAAGTTCTCGATATTCGAAATCAGCTGTTCGACCATCGCCTCGCGGGCGGTGTTTCCAGCCCATGCCGTATGCGGCGTCAGGATGAAATCCGGTCGCCCGACCAGCCCCATGAACGGATGATCGGCGGGCGGCGGCTCCGACGAGACGACGTCGATCCCGGCCCCGGCGATCAGCTTGCGTTCCAACGCGGTCACCAGATCGTCCTCGTCGATCAGCCCGCCCCGCGCCGTGTTGATGACCACGGCGGAGCGCTTCATCCGCTCGAATTCCGCCAGCCCGATCAAGCCCCGCGTTTCCGGCGTCAGCGGGCAATGCAGGCTGAGGGCGTCCGCCGTCTCCAGGGCTTCGTCCCAGGACACCAGCGGCGCTTCCGGATTGGCATCGCCCTTGCGCCCGACGAACACGACTTCCATCCCGAAGCCCTTGGCGATGGTCGCGACGCCCTGCCCCAACGAGCCGCGCCCGACGATCGCCAAGCGCGATCCGTACAGATCGCGCAGCTCGTGGGTGAAGAAAGTGAAGGCCCCTGATTGCTGCCACTTGCCCGCCTTGACGTCGGCCAGATAGCCGATGATCTGGCGGCGCAGGGTCAGCAACAGGCCGAACACATGTTCCGGCACCGAGCGCACGGCATAGCCCTGCACGTTGCAGACGGTGATGCCGCGGGCCTTGGCCTCGGCCAGATCAATGATATCCGTGCCGGTGGCGGCGACGGCGATCAGCTTCAAATCCGGGGCCGCGTCCATTTCCGCAGCACCGATCTTGACCTTGTTGGAAACCGCGATGGTCGCCCCGGCAATGCGTGCCACGGCCTGATCCTGTTTGGTATCGGTGAAATCGACCCAGTCATGGGCGAAGCCAGGGACGCGCAGCTCCGTGCCGGGGGCAAGGCTGTCGCGGTCCAGGAAAACGATCTTTTCGGTCATCAGCGGGCTATCCAAGGAAAGAGAGGGAAAGAGAAAACGAGGAATAGAAAATCAGTTGTCCAAATCAGCGATGCGGTCCAACCGCAGGCGGTGGCGACCGTCGGTCACGCGCCCGACGGCGGCATAGATCGCGGTGACCGAGCCGATACCCGTCGCCCCGCCGATCAGGAACATGACCAAAAGCTGGTACTTCACCGCCTCGATCGGATCAAGCCCGGCCAGGATTTGGCCGGTCATCATGCCGGGCAGGAACACCAACCCCGATGCCGACATGGAATTGATCGACGGCATCAAAGCGTTGCGCAGGGCGCGGCGGATGAACGGGCGCATCGCCACATGACGGGGATAGCCCAGGGCGATCTGCGCCTCGACCGCCCAACGGTCGCGGGTCACGGCGTTCAACAGGTTGTTCAGGCCCAGGCTGATCCCCGTCATGGCGTTGCCCAGCATCATTCCCAACAAGGGGATGGCGTAGCGCGCATCCCACCACGGATCGGGCCGCAGCTGCGTCGATAGGGCCAGGACCGTCACCGAGACGGCGGCGAAGGTCATCGTCGTCACCCCAATGCCATAAGACCACAAGCCCGTCAGCTTGCGTTCCTGGCGGCTCATGATCTCGTACCCGGCGAAGCCGACCATGACGACGACGACGGTCAGGGTCAGCCAGGGGGATTGATGGGCGAACAGCGCCTTCAGCACCAGACCGACCAGCAGCAGTTGAACCACCATTCGGGTCGCGGCGATGGCCTGCGCCTTGGTAATGCCCAGCTTCAACCAGACCGACAGCGCCCCGTTGATGACCAGCAGCAGGGCCGCCAAGGCCAGATCCAACGGCGCCAGGGGGATCGCTTCGGTCGTCATGTCACGAGCCTCCCGTCCGTCATCATCGCCGACCGCGTGCCCAGGCGCGTCGCCTGCGCCTTTTCATGGGTCGCCATCAGAACGATCCCGCCGTCCATCAGAAAGTCGTGGATGACGCCTTCGACCATGGCCGTCGATTGCTGATCCAGCGCGCCGGTCGGCTCGTCCATCAACAGCACGCGGGGGCCCCGGTCGAACGCCCGGGCGATGGCCAAGCGCTGGCGTTCGCCGGTCGACAGGCGCGACACCGGCCAGTTCAGGGTTTCGGGGCGAAAGCCCAAACGCTGCAACACGCCGACGACGGAATCAGGATCTTCGAAGTGGGCCGCGACGCGGTCTTCCCACCAACCGGATTCCGGACCGACGTACATCACCTGCCGCCGCCATTCCGGCCCGGTCATGGACATCCGCTCGCGTCCGTCAACGGCGACCTCGCCCTCGGTCGGGTCCAGGTCGGCGACGGCCCGCAGCATCAGGCTTTTGCCCGAGCCGGAGGGCCCCATGACGGCGAAGCATTCACCGTCCTGCAAGTCCAGCGCATCAACCGCGACATGGCGCGCGCGCAGATTGCGGATCGTCAGCATGAAATGAGTTTAGGGGCGGTCCATGAACCTGACCAGCAGACAATGATTACTGGATCATTTCCCACAGGCCGCGACGCTGGGACCGGGCCTGCGCCTCGTGACCGGTATAGCGTTCGGTCTCCGCCCCATTGGCGCGGGCATAGCCGTGCGAAACCATGTAGCGGCCGATGTCTTCTTGATCCAGGAAGCATTGGGCGACGATGATACCGCCGAACTTGGTCGATTTTTCCTCGCAGCGAATTTCGCTGGTCTTCAGCTTTTCCTGAAGCTGATAGGCCGAAAACAGCCCGCAGCGAACCATCTGGCCCGACGGATGCGGGCAAAGCTGATCCAGGGGAAAGGCCGAGATGCCCCAGATATCGACGATCTGTCCCTCGACGCATTTCGAATGACGGCGCTTGCCGCCGATCATCAGGGTGTCACCGTCCATCACGCAGGCCCGCCCGGTGATATCCCCGGCCCAGGCGGGTTCGGCCACGGTCAGGCAAAGCACCAGCACCGCTGCTGCCAAGCCATACCCCATTGTGATCACCCGGTTTTTCATCCCGCTATTTTACCAGAATCTGAAAAATCGCGCGATATGGCGCGTTTTGCCGGCGCGGCGGGGTGGAATCCCTTGACCTTGCGGGCGTTAACCTCCAGATTCCCCCTGTTCCGACGGGGGGCCTCGATAGGAGGCTGAGATTCCGCCGGCCATGCCGCAGCCGATTTCGGCGCGGGCTGGCAACGCGGTGACCCTTCGAACCTGATCCGGAGCGACGCCGGCGTAGGGAATGGAACTTCGAGAGGGTTATCCCCTCCCCCTTTTCCTCCTCCCCCACACCCGGCCCGGCACCTGGATCGTTTTGAAACGAATGCCAATACCTTTGCCACGACCTTGGGAGGCCCCAATCATGAACGTCATCCGCAAGCCCACGACAGGCGATGTCACCACCGGGCCGTTGCCCGCGTCCAACAAGATTTTCGTCGAGGGAGACCTGCCGGGCGTGCGCGTGCCCATGCGCGAAATCCACGTCCACGAAAGCGCGATGGAGGCCCCGACGGTCGTTTACGACACCTCCGGCCCCTATACCGACCCGGAAGCCTATATCGACATCGAAGCGGGCCTGCCGAAACTGCGCGCCGAATGGATCGAAGCGCGCGGCGACACCGAGGTCTATCAGGGCCGCGACATCAAACCGGAAGACAACGGCAACGTCGATGACGACCATCTGGTGCCGCAGTTCCCGGTGCAGAACGCCCCGCGCCGCGCCAAGGACGGCAAGGCGGTGACGCAGATCGCCTATGCCCGCCAGGGGATCATCACCCCGGAAATGGAATTCATCGCGATCCGCGAAAACATGCTGCGCGAACGCCTGCCCGCCGACGTCCTGCGTAAGGCCAAGGAAGGCGCCGAAAGCTTCGGCGCGGTAATCCCCGACGTGATGACGCCGGAATTCGTGCGCGACGAAATCGCCCGCGGGCGCGCCATCATCCCCAACAACATCAACCACCCGGAATCGGAGCCGATGATCATCGGCCGGAACTTCCTGGTGAAGATCAACGCCAACATCGGCAACTCCGCCGTGACCTCGTCGGTCGCGGAAGAAGTCGACAAGATGGTCTGGGCGATCCGTTGGGGCGCCGACACGGTCATGGACCTGTCGACGGGCCGCAACATCCACAACATCCGCGAATGGATCATCCGCAACTCGCCGGTGCCGATCGGCACGGTGCCGATCTATCAGGCGCTGGAAAAGGTCGACCGGGCCGAGGATCTGACCTGGGAAATCTATCGCGACACCTTGATCGAACAGTGCGAACAGGGCGTCGACTATTTCACCATCCACGCCGGCATCCGGTTGAAGCACATTCACCTGACGGCGGACCGCGTGACCGGCATCGTCTCGCGCGGCGGCTCGATCATCGCCCAATGGTGCCTAGCCCACCACAAGGAATCGTTCCTCTACGAACACTTCGAGGACATCTGCGACATCATGCGGGCCTATGACGTGACCTTCTCGTTGGGTGACGGCTTCCGCCCCGGCTCCTCGGCCGACGCCAACGACGCGGCCCAGTTCGCCGAACTGGAAACGCTCGGCGAATTGACCAAGATCGCCTGGGAAAAGGACTGCCAGGTCATGATCGAAGGCCCCGGCCACGTGCCGATGCACAAGATCAAGATCAACATGGAAAAGCAGTTGGACCTGTGCGGCGAAGCTCCGTTCTACACCCTCGGGCCGCTCATCACCGACATCGCGCCGGGCTACGACCACATCACCTCGGGCATCGGGGCGGCCATGATCGGTTGGTTCGGCACGGCCATGCTGTGCTACGTCACGCCCAAGGAACACCTGGGCCTGCCCGACCGTAACGACGTCAAGGAAGGCGTGATCACCTACAAGATCGCGGCCCATGCCGCCGACGTGGCCAAGGGCCACCCGGGTGCGGCGGCGCGCGACGACGCGCTCAGCCGCGCGCGGTTCGAATTCCGCTGGGAGGACCAGTTCAACCTGGGCCTCGACCCGGAACGCGCCCGCGACTTCCACGACCAGACCCTGCCCAAGGAAGCGCACAAGACCGCGCACTTCTGCTCCATGTGCGGGCCCAAGTTCTGCGCCATGGAAATCACCAACCTGGTGCGCAACTACACCAACGACGGCATGAAGCAAATGTCCGAACGCTTCCAGGCCGAAGGCGGCGAACTCTACAAGGAAGAGTACGTCGACCAGAAAGCCGAAAGCGACACGACGCCGGGCGGCGACGACTAAGTCTCGTCACCTTCCTGATGGCATACGGAAAGGCCGGGCAATCGCCCGGCCTTTTTCATTCGCCTGCGTCGCGACCGTCGGTATCATTGCTCCCATAACGGGAGGAACCTTGTGAAAATCTTCTTCGCCCTTGCAGCGCTCGGTGGCCAATATCAGGCGCCGTTCGTCACCTCGATGTTCCACCTGCTGCCGGCGCTGGCCCGCAACGGCATCGGCACGGCCATGTCGACAATTTCGTTCCCCGACATCGAGGTTGCCCGCAACTATCTGGTCACGACCTTCTTCGACCTGAAGCCCGATTGCACGCATATGCTGATTGTCGATGCCGACATGGGCTTTCCGCCGCAGTTGATCGCCGACATGCTGGACCTGGACGTCCCGGTCTGCGGCGTCGCCTATCCGCGCAAAGGCATCTTGCCCGGCGGCGGTCTCAGCTTCATCCACGGCGCCCTTGATCGGTCGGAGGAACGGAACGGTTTCGTCCGCACCGATGCCTGCGGCACCGGCGTGATGATGATCAAGCGCGAAGCCATCGCCCGCATGATCGAGACCCTGCCGGAGATCGTCGACAAAACCCGGTTCAAGACATCGGCCTTCGCCGACCGGTTCGAGCGATTCCTGACGCCGTTTACCAAGGTCCGATTGGAAGACCGTGAACTTTCGACCGACTATTCCTTCTGTCGGCGTTAGACCGAGGGCTGCGGCGGCGAAATCTGGATCAACACCGCCCACAAGATCACCCATATCGGCCCCTTCGACTATGCGGGCGCACTCGACGGCGGCGCATGATCTCGCTCAATGCATAGGTCCTGGTAACTTTCTATACAGCGGAGAACGACACTAAAACCGTTCCCCGGAAGGAAGCCACCATGACCGCCGCAGCCCAATCGCACAAAATCAGCCGCTATCCCGTCCCCGATGTCATGACCCTGCCGGATGATCTGCGTGAGGTCATTCTGGGAGTGCAGGAAAAGACCGGGTTTATTCCCAATGTGTTTCTGGCCCTGGCCCATCGGCCGGAGGAGTTGCGGGCGTTTTTGGCCTATCACGATGCGCTGATGGAAAAGGACAGCGGGCTTTCCAAGGCCGAGCGGGAGATGATCGTGGTCGCGACCTCGGCCAAGAACGACTGCCAGTACTGCGTGGTCGCCCATGGCGCGATCCTGCGCATCCGGGCCAGAAACCCGTTGATCGCCGATCAGGTCGCCGCGAACTACAAGAAAGCCGACATTTCGCCACGTCAGCGCGCCATGCTGGATTTCGCCATGAAGGTGTCGCGCGACGCCGGATCGGTCGAGGACGCGGATCTGGCGGCGCTGAAGCCCCATGGCTTCGACGACGAAGATATTTGGGACATCGCCGCCATCGCCGCGTTCTTCGCCCTGTCGAACCGCATGGCCAACTTCACCGCCATGCGCCCGAATGACGAATTCTATACGTTGGGTCGGGGATAGCCTTCAATTCTGTCCCCCGTCTCGCCTCCCGAGCCTGGACCGCCAGACGCGCAGGGGGTAAACCCATAGGGAACCCTTGGATATCGAGACGGGAATCCGATCATGAAGACCTTGTTCGCCGCCCTGTGCCTTTCTTTCGGCCTGCTGGTCCTGGCCAGCCCCGCCACCGTCAGCGCCCATGACACTGGGAAGACCCATTTCCATGGGGAGCAACTGGCCCAGAACCAGGGGCATGTCTGCTTCCGCAACTGCATCGAACAGAACGGCAGCAGCGCCAAGACGTCCTGCGCCATGCAATGCGGGGTTGCCGGCAACGCGGGCCAGGGCATGGGTCAGGGCCAGGGTGGGCAGCGGGATTGCGGCACCGCGTTCAAGCAATGCCGGAAAGCCTGCGGCGCCGATCAAGCCTGTCAGACCCAGTGCCGCGAAGCGCGGAAGAACTGTTACTGAATGAATGACGGCGGGGCGTTACTTTCCGCCGGATAGAATTTCACGGCAGATCACCGCCATATCGTCCATGGCGGCGTCATTGAGCGGCTGACCGTTGAAGGTCATGGCGCCCGTATTGATGTTGTAGCGGACGGTGCCGACCGTCAGCTCCATCCCCGCACTTTTCGATACCTTCTCCTGCGCTGCCAAGGCCGCCGCATCGGCATCGGTCGATGCCTGGGCCGCCGTCGCGGCCGTGGTGCTGGCGGTCAGGGCCGTCGTGTCCTGGGCGTATCCCATGCCCTGGGCAGCGGCCAGGGTGGTATTGGCGCCGGTCAGGGCCGCGCTGACGTCGTTGGCGGCGGCGGCATTGACGGTCGCGGTATAGCCCGCCTGCGTCGTCGCCAGATTGGTTTCGGCGGCGCTGGCCGCGGCCTGGGCCGAGGCCGCGGTCGCGGCCAGGGTCGCATCGTTGGGGGCCGCGTCGGCGGCGGCCTGGGCCGCCGTGGCCGTAGTGACGGCGGTATCGTAAATATCCTTGGCCCCGGACAACGACAGCGCCGCGGACGATACCGCGGCATCGGTCGCCGTGGCGGATTTTTCCGCCGACAGGGCCGCGGCCTTTTGCGCCGCCAGGGTTTCCTCGGCCCCGCCCAGGTACGCCTGCAAATCCTTTGTCACGTTGAATTCGAACACGTCCGGCAAAACCATCTGGAAGCCGCCCGATAGATCGGCGGGGGCGACCTTCTTCCCCCGCACGTCCACGCCCGGCTTGTAGGCCACGTCGGCGCTGGGCTGATGACGCAGGACGCGGCGGCAATCCTTTTTGGAAATGCGCGCCTTGGCCGGGGCTTCCTCCGCGCCCGATTGCGGCGTTTGGACCGAAGTTTGCTCCGGCGCAGCCGCCGTCTGAGCGACGGCAAGAGCGCTAACGGAGAACAACGCGCCCGAAAAAACGACAGCGAACGCCACCATTCCCACCGAAGGGCGGGCGGAAAAAGGCCGATAAGGGCATTTCGAAGGCTTCATGGCGTCCAATCCCGGTCACGGTAATTGTCTGATTAACCTATGTCTTTTCCGTTAACGACATAGATGGGCATGCAAGCCGTAAATTTCACCAATCAATTTGAACACATATTTAGTTTCAATTGGTTACATATATATCAAGTTGCTACTGTAGAATTAAAGAAGGTACAATTTTCCTCATATAAACGTTAAAACCAGACCTAAATCCCTTCCCCGTCTGCGAGAGAAGGGAAACGACAAAGGGAAACACGGGTGAACTTATACGTAGCAGGCGCCGCCCTGGGGGCGGCCACATCGGCGGCAATCGGCGCCGTCTGGGTCTTCGGCCCCGGCGGCACGATGGGCGGCATGGGGGCGCAATCCGTCGCCCTGACCGAAGAAGCCATGGACATGCAGGTCGCGCCTTATCTGGCGCGGGTCGATTATCAGGCCGGGTCCTCGGCCCTGATGCCGATCTCGGTCGCCTTCCGCGTGACGGACAAACAGGCGGGCGAGGTTTTCTGCCGTGATCTGGCGCGCATCCAGATGGAGGTTTCGGCCTTCATGCGGGCCAATATCAAAATGCCGTTCTCTTGGCCGAACGTTGCCGCCTCCGGCCTGGATAAGGAACTGGTCAAGCGCGTCAACGGCGTGTTGAACCGGCGCACGGTGGTCCGTGTTTTCATGGCCGCCGGCGACCAGGGGGTGGGGGACCGCCCGATGAGCTGCGCCCGTCTGGCGCGCAAGTAGGTTCAGCGTCCAAATTCCGTCGATTTTCGCGCCTGCGGACGCATCTCCGCGCGTGACTCCTGCGGGCGTTCGGGATAGAAGCACCCCATGTCCCAGGCATCGCAAACCGACCTTCACGCGGAAAAGATCCTGATCGTCGATTTCGGCTCTCAGGTGACCCAATTGATCGCGCGCCGCGTCCGGGAATCCGGCGTTTACTGCGAGATCCATCCCTTCAACAGCGTCGATGAAGCCTTCATCGCGGCCTACGGCCCCAAGGGTGTCATCCTTTCGGGCGGACCAGCCTCGGTCCATGAGCAAACGACGCCAAGGGCACCCCAGGCGCTGTTCGACGGCGATGGCCCGCTAAGCACCCTGCCCGTGCTGGGCATCTGCTATGGCGAGCAGACCATGGTCGCGCAGAACGGCGGCGAGGTCGAACCCTCCAACCACCGTGAATTCGGCCGCGCCTTCATCAAGGTGACCGAGAATTGCCCCCTGTTCGACGGTGTGTGGAACCAGGGCGAAACCCATCAGGTCTGGATGAGCCACGGGGACAAGATCATTCGCGTGCCTGATGGCTTCCGCCCGGTCGCCGTGTCCGACGGCTCGCCCTTTGCCGCCATCGCCCACGACTCGGGCCGGATGTTCGGCGTGCAGTTCCACCCAGAAGTGGTGCACACCCCCGACGGCGCCAAGCTGCTGGCCAATTTCGTCCATAATATCGCCGGTTGCGCCGGGGATTGGACCATGGCCGCGTTCAAGGACGAAGCCATTCAGAAAGTCCGCGACCAGGTCGGCGACGGCCGGGTCATCTGCGGCCTGTCGGGCGGGGTCGATTCCTCGGTCGTCGCGGTGCTGCTGCACGAAGCGATCGGCGATCAGCTGACCTGCGTGTTCGTCGACCACGGCCTGATGCGCGAAGGCGAGGCAGATCAAGTCGTCAGCCTGTTCCGCGACACCTACAACATTCCGCTGGTCCACAACGACGCCTCGGACCTGTTCCTGGGCGCGCTCGAGGGCGTCACCGACCCCGAGGTCAAACGCAAGACCATCGGCAAGCTGTTCATCGACGTGTTCGAGGAAGAGGCGAAGAACGTCGGCGGGGCTAAGTTCCTGGCCCAGGGCACGCTGTACCCGGACGTGATCGAAAGCGTGTCGTTCACCGGCGGCCCGTCGGTCACCATCAAGTCGCACCACAACGTCGGCGGCCTGCCCGAGCGCATGGACATGGCGTTGGTCGAACCCTTGCGCGAATTGTTCAAAGACGAAGTCCGCGAACTGGGCCGTGAGCTGGGCCTGCCCGAGGTCTTCGTCGGGCGGCACCCCTTCCCCGGCCCGGGCCTGGCGATCCGTATTCCCGGCGCGATCACCCGCGACAAGCTGGATATCCTGCGCAAGGCCGATGTGATCTATCTGGAAGAAATCCGCAACGCGGGCCTGTACGACACCATCTGGCAGGCCTTCGCGGTGCTGCTGCCGGTGCAGACCGTGGGCGTGATGGGCGATGCCCGAACCTACGATTACGTCTGCGCCCTGCGGGCCGTGACCTCGACCGACGGCATGACCGCCGATTACTATCCGTTCGATCACGAGTTCCTGGGCCGCACAGCCAACCGCATCATCAACGAGGTCAAGGGCATCAACCGCGTCGTCTACGACGTGACGTCGAAGCCCCCAGGCACGATCGAGTGGGAATAAGCATCGTCTACGGGCCCAAGGCCCGAGGCGGCAAAGCCAACCGCGACGCCGGGTTCCGGTCGACTATCCGGCACATGAATGCGACCTGCGATATTTCGACCGGGTCGGACTAATGAATAACCGGTGACGGATAGAAATGTCGGCACAAGCCCCCCATCTTTCACACCCGAAATATCGCCCTGACATCGATGGATTGCGCGCCATCGCCGTTCTATCGGTTGTGGTCTATCACGCCTTCCCCAAAAGGCTTGAAGGCGGTTTTTTAGGGGTCGACGTTTTCTTCGTCATTTCTGGGTTTTTGATCTCCACGATCCTGTTTGAAAACCTGAACAAGGGGACCTTCAGCTTTTGGGAATTTTACGCCCGCCGCATTCGGCGAATTTTCCCGGCGTTATTTCTGGTTCTTGTCGCGTGCGGAATCGCCGGTTGGTTGGTGCTGCTACCGGAAGACTTTAAACTCCTAGGGCTGCACATCGCCGGCGGCGCTGGTTTCGTTTCAAACTTCGTTCTTTGGAAGGAAACCGGCTATTTCGATTCCGCGGCGGACACCAAGCCGCTTCTGCATTTATGGAGCCTTGGGATTGAAGAACAGTTCTATATCGTCTGGCCGCTTTTGCTTTGGTTCGCCTGGCGCAAGAACTTCAATCTTCTGTTCGTCGCCGTGTTGGCATGCGGCGTTTCGTTCGCCCTAAACTTGCTCAAGGTCGACAACAATGCGGTTGCCGCCTTCTATAGTCCGCAGACCCGTATTTGGGAGCTACTTTGCGGATCGTTCCTGGCTTGGTCCGTCACATTCAAAAAAGATGCCGTCGCACGCCTGCTGGGAACGGTAGATTCATTCGTCGTCAGGGCCGTCTATCGCACGCCCGGTCATGCGGACGGAACCACAACCGCGAACGGCATGGCGATAGTCGGCATCCTTCTCCTGGCCTATGGGTTTCGGAAAATAGATGGATCGCTGCAGTTTCCCGGCGCTTGGCCGCTCATTCCCATCGTCGGCACATTACTCCTGCTTGGAGCGGGACAGCGGGCTTGGATCAACCGGGTCCTGCTCTCCAATAAGCTGGCCGTCTGGATCGGTCTGATCAGCTACCCTCTGTATCTATGGCACTGGCCGCTTCTTTCGTTCGCCCGCCTGATCGAAAACGAAACGCCGCACAAATATATCCGTTTGGGCCTTCTCGCCGTCGCGGTCCTCCTATCCTTGCTGACCTACCGATTGCTTGAGAGGCCTATTCGAACAGGCTCCCATGGGAAAACGAAGGTTCTTATCCTGGTCCTGTTGATCTCTGCGTGTGCAGGGGCTGGTTTCGTCGTATTCAGCAAAGATGGCGTCCCGTCCCGATATCCTGCGATCGTCCAAGCTTTGACCAAGTTTGATTTCGACTACAAATCCGCCTATCGAGAGGGCACCTGCTTCCTTCGCCCCAAACAAGACGCGAAAGCCTTTGCAAGTTGCCCGACGCCTCCGGCCAACCGGAGCAAGACGTTGCTGTTATGGGGCGATTCACACGCTGCCCACCTATATCCCGGTATCAACAAACGCTATGGCGACGACTATGCCATTACCCAACGAACGGCATCGTCCTGCCCGCCGGCCATCGGTCTCGACGTTGAAGCACGGCCTCATTGCCTAGAAATCAATTCCGAAGTCTTTAAATTGGTGACCGCACAACGCCCCGACAAAGTCGTCTTGGCCGGCGCATGGGTGGGGTACGACTTGGACAAGTTGGTCGGGAGACTTCAAAACACGATCCGTCAGCTCAAATCCCTGGGCATTTCGGATATCACGTTGGTCGGTCCGGTCCCCTTGTGGAAAGACAGTCTATCGAAACAATTGTTCAATTATTTTAACGAGCACGGGAAAAAAGAGGTCCCCTACCGGATGAAATACGGCCTGAACCTGGATTTCCACAAATTGGACCCCCTATTCCGGGACATCGCCGAAACGCTGAAAACCAAATATCTCTCGCCATATGATTACCTTTGCGACGACGAGGGTTGTATCACCCGGCTCGGAGAAACCAGCGACTCTCTGATGGTCTGGGACAATGCCCATCTGACGTCTCGCGGATCAGAATATCTAATTCAGAAATTCCCTTCCTTTTGACCTCGTCAATAAGCCGCTAAAGTCTCGCTATGTCCGCATTCGAACGCTTCCTTCTTCTCGGCATTATCTTTCTTCTGATTGTCCGGACGGCCTTCTTCACCGAAGACGTCCCGACGCTTGAGGACAATCCAGATGCCGTGCGCTCCGGGCAGCACATCGATCAGAGCTATGACACGCCGTCCGGTGTGATCGGGCGCGATAGCGGCACGGCCGGCGGATACGAATGGAAGCCGTCGTCGTTCACCCGACGGGGCATCCCCAGCAAGTTGACCCTGGCGCCGGATGGACGCATTCCCGATGCCTTGCGTCTGAATGACACGCAAAAAGCGTTCATCTACGCGACCATGGTCGCGACACACGATTCCCTACTGGAACGGGCCAAACGCGACTGCCCACCGGATATGAACCGCGACATCGTGCGTTGGCAGGCCCGCAACCGGGAAAGCATCGCCGCCGCGAAGCAGGTTCTGAACATCCTGGCCCCCGGCCGAGAAGCTATCCGCAAAAGCCATGAAACCATGGCCAAGTCACTGTTCACAAAGCGGATTTGCCCAACTATCGAACATTACCTGCGGACCGGATCCTACGATCCGCATGCCGAGGCCGTCGACCGGTTGATCCAGGCCGCGGACCGCATCAACGCGGGCTGAATACCCCGCCCCTCTCCTCCAATACCTCGCCCCTAGTAGATAGACTAAAGGCTAGATGATGTGCCGTTTGGGCACATCTGGCACGCTCCTTGCGTAGTTATCCACAGGCCTCTTGACGACGGAACAAAAAGAGAACATTATGAGGCTCAGATTGGAGTTTGCCATGAACGCCCACCGTTATGCCCAAAACGCCATCCAACCGGAAACCGGCGCGGATGCGGACACCACCGGCCCCGACCGGGAAACGGTCGAGGTCACCTATTACCCCGTGTTGAAGAACCGGGCCTTGGGCCGCCGCATGACCCGGCGGTTCGCCGCCCGGCGCGGTGAACACCCCTATAAGGCCGCC
This sequence comes from uncultured Rhodospirillaceae bacterium, assembly GCA_964012715.1. Taxonomy (GTDB): domain Bacteria; phylum Pseudomonadota; class Alphaproteobacteria; order Rhodospirillales; family Casp-alpha2; genus UBA1479. Next base: position 21,810 of record CAXGUG010000065.1, read on the forward strand.
GAACGGGAACTTGCCCGGCGCTATAAGGTTCGTGATTACGTGATTTTCGAAGCGCACCTGGCGCAGGTCGGCTTCTTGGAACGTTCGGAAATCTAGCCGCCGCAGACGCAGCGGGCTCCCAGGCCGGTTTTATTAACAGAAACGACCGGTCAGCGGGCCTGCTGCTGTTGCGCGACCTTGGCGCGGAACGCGCCCAGCAATTCGTGCAATTCCTTACTCAGATTTCCCTGATGCCCCTTCAGGCCCTGGCGGAATACCGCCTTCATGGCCAGGATATGGACCTTAATAACGTCCAGATCCCGAGACCTCAGGCGCGGGCGCCCTTCCAGGTATTTACACAGGCTGTCGCCGATCACCGAGATCAACGGGAAGCCGAAACTGCCGCCCTGCCCGCGCGCTTCGTGCGTCATGTCGTACAGCGACTTCAGGCGGTCGGGATCGGCCCGCCCCGCGCGCGACGTCTCGACGAAGGACTGCCACAGCTTTTCCAGGTCGTCGACGGCCCAGCCCTGGTACTGGCCGATCAGGTCGTCGGCCGCATTGACCGCGCGCAGGATCGCCTGTTCCATCGACGGTCCGCCCGGGCGCACCTTCTGACTGATGTGTTTTTGCGGTTGCAGGAAACGCGTTTCGGCCATTGTCGATCCTTATTCGGCCCCACGCCGTTCCTTGCCGCGATAATCCCGGCGTTTGGGCGAGCGCCGATCGGGTCCGAAATAGCCGCCGGACGACTCGACGTATTGACGCTTGTCCTGTACCGCCGTGACCAGGCGCTTGTAGAGCGACGCCGCCGACAGCGGCTTTGCCAGGAACGAATTGATCCCTGCGTCGCGGGCTTCTTCGACGCGCTTCATTTCCGTATAGCCGGTCAGCATGATGATCGGCACGAACCGGTTCGGCACGTTGGCGCCCCGGCGGATTCGCTCGACGAATTCCAGGCCCGACACCGGCGCCATGTTCCAATCGGTAATGATCAGATCGGGGTCGCTGTTGCACACCAGGTCGAAGGCTTCTTCGGCATCGGCCGAGACCGTCACGTCCTTAATCCCGAATCCTTCGAGAAAGGTGCGGACAAGCTCACGCATGTGGAAGCTGTCGTCCACCACTAAGACCCGCAATGCACTGAAATCGTATCCGTCGCTCATGGGCGGTTTATGACCGGCGGCTGCCGGG
>CAXGUG010000066.1:0-22976 GCA_964012715.1 uncultured Rhodospirillaceae bacterium
ACTTCCTGGAAAACTTCCCGCGTCCGCTGGAATACAAGAACGACGAATACCACAAAGCGTTCATCGAAATGCTGGGCGTCGATCCGGTTTACGCCAAGGAAGCGAGCACCGGCAAGGTCATGGCCAAGAGCCACGCCTGGCAGAGCTACGAAAACTTCTTCGTGCTGAAATCGGCGATCGAGTCCTCCGGTTGGAAATCCAACAAGGACACCCCGGGTGTGATCGAAGCCATGGAAGGCATGACCATGGAGAACTCGCTGGCCCATCCGCAGGGTGCGAAGATCCTGCGCGCCGAGGACCACAGCGGAATGATCGACTGCTACATGAGCCGCGTCGAGGACTCCAAGTTCGTCATCAAGAAGCGCATCCCACGTGAAGAACTGATGGCGAAACTGCCGCCGCGTTACGACTTCCGCAAATACAAGCTGTGAGCCTCTCCGCAAGCCTACTGGCGCACAGCTAACCCGAGGACCCGGCCGTCCCCAATCTTCACCTCTCTCTCCCCCCGCGCCCGGGGGCGGCCGGATCCACCCTTTGCTGCTGCCATCCTTTGCTACTGCCATCCTTTGCTACTGCCATCCTTTGCTACTGAATGAGACCGAATATGAGCAATAAGATCACGGTCGCGGCCGCCCACCTTGCGCCGGTTTATCTCGATGCCGCCGCCACGGTGGACAAGGTCTGCGCCTATATCCGCAAGGCCGCGGCGGAGGGTGTGCAACTCGTCGCCTTTCCCGAATCCTTCCTGCCGGGCTTCCCGGTTTGGCCGGCGTTGGCCGCGCCGATCTATAACCACGAGCTGTTCAAACGCTTCGTGGCTCAGTCCGTGCGCGTGCCCGGACCCGAAATTCTGAAAATCTGCGCCGCCGCGCGCGAGGCCGGGATCATCGTATCCATCGGCATCAGCGAAGCGACGGACCGCAGCGTCGGCTGCATCTGGAACACCAACCTGCTGATCGGCAGCGATGGCGCGATCCTCAATCATCATCGCAAGCTGGTTCCGACCTTTTACGAAAAGCTGGTCTGGGCCAGCGGCGACGGCGCGGGCTTGCGCGTGGTCGAAACACCGGTCGGTCGCGTCGGTGCGCTGATCTGCGGTGAGAATACCAATCCGCTGGCGCGATACAGCCTGATCGCCCAGGGCGAACAAATTCACGTATCCAGTTATCCGCCGGTCTGGCCGACCCACGATCCGGCGGCCAATGATCGCTACGATCTGGCATCGGCGATCCGTATCCGCGCCGGGGCCCATTCGTTCGAGGCCAAGGTCTTCAACATCGTCGCCGCCGCTCGGCTGGACGAAACCGCCTATGACGTGATCGCGACCATGGGCGAGGAACCATTGCGCGTGGTCAAGGAATCGCCCGCCGGGGTGTCGATGATCCTGGGGCCGAGCGGCCTGCCGATCGCCGAGACGACCAAGGACGAGGATCAGTTGCTGATCGAGAAGATCGACCTGGATGACTGCATCGTGCCCAAACAGTTCCATGACGTGGTCGGCTACTACAACCGCTACGACGTGTTTGGTCTGACCGTGGGGCGGCGCGAACAAGCGCCGGTCCAGTTCGAGGACATGGGCGGCTCTGGCCGGGCGATGGCGTTTGATGCCGTCGAAGCCGGGGCCTTGGAGGACGGCGCCGCCGCGGAGTAGACTTTCCTCGCATCATGCGAGGAGAGCCGATCCGTGAGCACGCCAGATCAGAGACCGCGCGCCTTGGCCCAGGAATTATCCCGGTTCGATTGGGGTGACATCGCGCTGTTTCTGGCGTTGGTCAGGCATCGCTCGCTCAGCCACGCGGCGCGGGCGCTGTCGCTGACGCATTCCACTGTCGGGCGGCGGATCAAGGCGCTGGAAACGGCGCTCGGCACCAAGCTGTTCGAACGCACGCCCAGCGGCTTCCTGCTGACCGACCGGGGTGAGGTGCTGCTACGCGAAGCCGAGGGCATCGAGGCCCATATCAGCCAGATCGCCACGACCTTCAGCGGCGAGACGGCGGAGATCAGCGGCACCATCCGCGTCGCCACCATGGAAGCCCTGGGCAGCCTTTACCTCGCTCCTCGGCTGCAGGATTTGTACGACCGCCATCCGTCGATCAATGTGGAGCTGGTCACGGCATCGCATTGGATCAACTTGTCCAAGCGCGAGGCCGATGTTCTGATCAGCTTTCCGCGCCCGCGCGGCCATCGCCTGAGCAGTGAGAAGATCGGCGAGTTCGCGCTGTTCCTCTACGCGTCCAAGGATTACCTGGATCGTCACGGCAGGCCCAAGACCATCGAGGACTTGGCCGATCACAAGTTCATCGACTACATCGAAGAACTGGTCATGATCCCGGCGGTGCGTTGGCTGTCGGACGTGCTGCGCGATCAGAACGTGGTGTTCCGCTCGACCAGCTTGGTCGCGCAATATCACGCGACCGTGGGCGGGTTGGGGATTTCCATGCAGCCGACTTTCGTCGCTGATCAGGACCCGCGCCTGGAGCGCATCCTTGGTGATCGGCTATGCGTGAAACGCGATTTCTGGCTGAGTATTCATGACGATCTTGCGCATATCCCGCGCGTTCGCTACGTCCACGATTTCTTGAAAAAGCTGATCGAGGACAATGCCGCCTTTTTGGATGGCGGCGTCTGAGCTCAGGCCTCGGCCTTTTGCAGGATCGCTTCCGATCCGGTCGCCAGGTCCAGCAATTCATTGGTGATGGCTTCCTGCCGCAGGTTGTTCTCCTGGCGGCGCAGGCCGTCGAGTTTGTCCTCGATATTATGGTCGGCTGATTCCATCGCCCGCAGGCGCGCGCCGTTCTCGCTGGCCAGGGTTTCCAAGACGGCGCGGGTGATCTGGGCGAAGAGATATTCCTCGGCCAAGCGGTCGAGCAGGGCCGCCGGCGGCAGATGGTGCAGCGGCAGCGAACGGGCAGGGGCCCTCGCCAATACCTGCGGGTCGATGGGAAGGATCTGGCGCATCTCGGGTTCGGACTCGCCGCCGCGCTGATAGGCCGCGAACACGATGCGCACGGTTGCCGCATCGGCCAGGGCATCGGCCATCCGTCGGGTGATGCCCAACACCCCACCGACATGCGTCGCCATGGGAAAGTCGCGGGCGACGTCCAATTCCCGTTCCGCCGCCAGGGTCACCCCCCGTTGGCCGATGATCATCAGGCGTTCGTTGTCGCGTCGATTGGCGATGGCGAAATCCAACTGCCGATCGTTGAACGCCCCGGCGAAGCCATGTTCCGAACAGATCACGATCAGCATGCCGCTGGCCGGTCCGGATGCCGCCGGGTGCCGGGCGAAGTCGTCGATGGCGGGTAGGTCCAAACTGCGGGCGATGGCGTCTTCGACGACCTCGGCATAGCTGCGCATTCCGGTCAGCGCTGACTGCGCATCCTGAAGGTGCGATGCGGCTAGGGCCCGCAGGGCCCGGAACAGGCCGCGCAGTTCGCCCAGTTGATGAATACGGGATTGCAGCCGGGCCAGGGACTCCATGTCAGCTCCCCTCGGCCAACAAGGCATCGACGGCGGTCACCAAAGCCTGACGATCGCTGTCCGAGAGTGCCCCTGTCTCAACGATCCGTTTGGCGGCGGCGGGGCACTTTGCCTCAAGCCCTGCCCGCAGGTTTTGCTTGAAGCGGCGGACGTTTTCCAGCGGCACCGTATCGAGCTTGTCGCCGGTCACGGCCAGCAGCAGGGCCACCTGTTCTGCCAGGGTGATCGGCTGGTTCTCCGGCTGGGTCAGGATCGCGCGGATGCGTTGGCCATGGTCGATGGTGTGTTGCGTGCGCTCGTCGACGATTGCGCCGAAGCGGGTAAATACCTCCAATTCCAGGAACTGGGAGTATTCCAGCTTAAGGCTGTCGGCCAGGCCGCTCATCGCCGGGGCTTGAGTCCTGCCGCCGACGCGGGACACGCTCATGCCGACGTTCACTGCCGGTTTCTGGCCTTCGTAAAACAGTTTGGGTTCTAGATAGATTTGCCCGTCGGTGATCGAAATCAGGTTGGTCGGGATATAGGCCGACATGTTCCCGGCCTGGGTCTCGGCGATGGGCAGGGCGGTCAGCGAGCCCCCACCCAGGCGGTCGTTCAATTTGGCCGCGCGTTCCAGCAAGCGGGCGTGCAGATAGAACACGTCGCCTGGATAGGCCTCGCGCCCCGGCGGCCGGCGCAGCAGTAGCGATAGCTGCCGATAGACCACGGCGTGCTTGCTCAGGTCGTCGATGATCAGCAGCGCGTCGCGCCCTGTATCGCGGAAATATTCGGCCATGGTGCAGGCGGCGTAGGGGGTGATCCATTGCTGGCCCGGTGGCGTGTCGGGCGCGCCGACGACGAAGATGCAGCGCTCCATCGCACCATGGGCGCGGACGGTATTGATCACTTCGTTGACCGAGGATGTTTTTTGCGACACGGCGGCGTAGATACAGATCACGTCGGTCGATTTTTGATTAATGATCGCGTCCACGGCGACGGCGGTCTTGCCGGTCTTGCGGTCGCCGATGATCAGTTCGCGCTGTCCCCGGCCAAGCGGGATCATGGTGTCGATCACGGTTACGCCGGTCGCCAGCGGCTGGGTGACCAGTTCGCGGTCGACGATGCCGGGGGCCGGGCGCTCGATCGGATCGTGGCGCAGGGCGTCGATGGGGGCACCCCCGTCGAGCGGCGCGCCGGTTGAATCGACAACCCGGCCCAACAGGCTTTCGCCCACGGGCACGCGCAAAATTTCGCCCGTGCCGACAACCTTGCTTCCGGCGGTGATCTCGTCGCCGCCGCTCAACAGCACGGCGCTCAGGCGGCCGGGTGCGACCTGCATCACAAGGCCCAGCGCCCCGCCGTCGAACATCAGCACCTCGTCCATCGCCGCATGGGGCAGGCCGGTGACCGCGACCACGCCGTCGCCGACCGTTTCGACCGTGCCGATATGGTCGAACGCCGCGCTTTGCCGCAGGTCGTTCAGGCTGTCGCGGGCCGAGGGCAGCCAGGCGGCGAGTTGCTCACGCAGGTCGGCCATTTTTCCGCATCAGTCCTTCGGCTTCGGTCAATTGATCGGCCCAGGTCAGTTTCAACACGCCATGGGGAAAGCGCAGTTCCGCCCCACCCAGGATGTCGGCATCGACGTCGAACCGCAGGGTCATCTCGACACCCAACGCGTCGCGCAATCGGGTCGTCCAGGCGGCTTGTTCGTCGGTGCTCAGGGGGCGGGCGGTAACGGCGGTGACGGCATGTCCGTTATCGTCGATGTCACGGCAGAGCTGCGTGCGTTCGTCTTCAGGCAGGTCCGCGATGCGCTGCGTCAAACGGTCTAGGAACAGATCGTGCGGTAGGTCCTGTCCGGCTTCGCGCAGCAGCTTGCGGGCCAGATCGACCCCCAGCGATGCGACGTCTTCGCGCAGGTCAAGGAGGGCTGCCTCACGTTCCTTGGCGATGCCCGCCTTGGCGTCTTCCAGGGTCTTCTCGGCCTGGGCGCGTGCGTCGGCCAGGACGTTGGCGCGCTCAGATTCCAATTCGGCGCGGGCGGCTTCGATCATGGTCTCGCGTTCCTGGGCCAACGCCGCATGGTCGGCGTCGTAGCGGCGATGCGCTTCTTCGGCGGCGTCCTGCTGGGCCTTGGCCTCGGCGAAGGCTTCCTCGGCCAAGGCGCGGCGTTTCTCGATGACCTGTTTGACAGGGGCATAGAGAAAGCGGCGCAGCAGCCAAACCAGGATCAGGAAGTTGATCGCCTGAAGGGCGAGAGTCCAAAAATCGATCTGCATGTCAGCCCACGAACGGGTTCGCGTATAGCAACAGCAAGGCGATCACCAGACAGTAGATCGCCATGGTCTCGATCATCGCCAGCCCGACGAACAGGGTGCGGGACAGGGGGCCGACGGCTTCCGGCTGGCGGGCGATGGCATCCATCGCGGCGGCGATGGCGCGGCCTTCGCCCAGGGCGGGGCCTATGGCGCCGAACGACACCGCGACGAATGCGCCGATGATGCTCCACATCTCGATGGTCATTGTACCTCCTTCAACCAATCTCTTCGGTGCTCACGGCGGCCCCGATGAAGACGGCGGCCAGAACCGTGAAAATGTAGGCTTGAATGATGCCGATCAGAATGCCCAACAGCATGAACGGCACGGGCAGAAACAACCCCGCCAGGAACAGGACGATGGCGATGACCATCTCGTGGCTCATGATGTTGCCGTACAGGCGCACCATCAGCGAAAACGTGCGGGTGATCTCGGACAGCACGTTCAGGGGCAGCAGCAGGATGCTCGGCTTGGTATAGCGGCTGGCGTAGGCCCCAAGGCCGCGCGCCTGAATGCCCATGACATGGGCCGATACGAACACGATGGCCGCTAGGGCCATCGGCGTTTCCAAGTGCCCGGTCGGCGGTTTGACGCCGGGAACGATGGCCGACAGATTGGCGATCACGACGAACAGGAACAAGGTTCCGAGCAAGGGCACGTACTTGCCGTGATCGCGATGAATGATCGCGGCGATTTGTTCGTCCAGGGTCGTGACGATCACCTCCAATACGGTCTGCAACGGCCCGGCATGAACCTGCGCCCGGCGCAGGCCCAACCAACACAGCAGGGTCATCCCGGCCATGATCGCCCAGGTCGTGACGACCGGGCGGCTGATCGGCACGGGGCCCAGATTGAAAAGGATATCGGGGGCGAGGGGGCTGAGGTCCATGTCAGGCGGCCTCCACCCGACGCTGGATCATGACCCGCGCGATCATGAAGCCGAGCAGCGCCGACAGAATGGCGGCGGTGCCGTATTGCGCCGCCCCCCAAAACACCGCACCCGCCACGGCGATGCGTAGTGCGAACCATCCGACGGCGGCGCTGATCGGCGCACCGTTGGCCAGCTTATCGACGGAGCGGCGCAGCAACAGGAAATAGACGCCGCCGGTCGCGGCCCCCACGACCAGCCACAGGACGATCAGCGGAATGGATAGCTCGCTCATTCCTTGTTCACCCTTTGCCATGCCAGGTAACAGCCAGCGGCCACGCCGACGAAGATCAGCGCCGCGGTATAGAAGATGCCGCTGGAAAATTTCTCGTCCAACCAGCGCCCCGCCAGGACGCCGATCAGGACCGGCGTGATGACCAGCCAGCCCAATGCCCCGATCATCGACAGGTTCCGCCACAGCGGGCGTTCACCCGATTTTTCCCAATAGGCTTGCCGTTCCTGACGGGTGCGGACGGCGCGGCTCATCTTTTCTTGGCCGTTGTGATTGCCGTGATTGTTCCGGGTTTCGGTCATGACGACAGTTCCCCCGGCGGGCGTGGGCCGCCGCCGTCGCCGACGGGTTGGCGTCCGGCTTCCAGATAGCGTTGGATCTGGCGCATCGCGGCCAGATGCAGGCGCGTGGTCGAGGTGCGGGCTTCCGCGTCGGCGCTTTGTTCCTCGCGGAATCGGGTCAGCACGCTTTCGCCCAATTGATGCAGCGTTTCGTCGCCGACGGCTTCGCGGGTTGCGACCTCGACCAGATCGCCGTCGCGCACGGTCAGCACGCCGCCCCGTACGGCCACATGGTGCTCGACCCCGGCTTGATCACGCCAAGTGATGACGGAAATCGCCAGGACGGTGATGAAATCGGCATGGCCGGGCAGAACGCCGAAGGCCCCGGTTTCGTCCTCGGCCCGGACATGTGCGACGTCGTCGGCATCGATCACGACGGAAACGGGCGTGGTGACGAGCAGCCTCATGACGCAGCCCCTCCCTTCGCGGCGGCGGCCTGTTCCTTTTGTCGGGCGTCGTCCAACGATCCGACCATGTACAACGACGCCTCGTTCCAATCGTCGGTTTCGCCGTCCATGATCGCGCGGCAACCGGCAAGAGTGTCCTCGACCGAGACGCTCGCCCCGGCCAGGCCGGTGAATTGCGAGGTCACGGCGAAGGGCTGGGTCAGGAAGCGGATCAGGCGCCGGGCGCGGGCGACGGCGGTGCGGTCGCGCGCACTCAGTTCCTCGACGCCGAGCAGGGAAATGATTTCCTGAAGCTCTCGATACTGTTCGATCAGGCGACGGACTTCCTCTGCCGTTTCGTAATGGGCGTCGCCGACGACGCGCGGGTCGAGCACGACCGAGGACGAGGCCAGGGGATCGATCGCCGGATACAAGCCCTGGCTGGCCATGTCGCGGCTGAGCACGATCGACGAATGCAGATGGGTGAAGATATGGGCGACGGCGGGGTCGGTGAAATCGTCGGCGGGAACGTAGACCGCTTGGACCGATGTCATGCCCGCACTGCTGACCGAAGCGATGCGTTCTTCCAACTCCGCGATCTCGGTCGCCAGGGTCGGCTGGTATCCGACCTGCGACGGCAGGCGGCCCAGCAGCCCCGAAACTTCACCTCCGGCCTGTACGAAGCGGAACACGTTATCGATCAGCAGCAGCACGTCCTTGTGCATGGTGTCGCGGAAATGTTCGGCCACGGCCAAGGCGGTCATGCCGACGCGCCAGCGCGCGCCCGGCGGCTCGTTCATTTGTCCGAACACCAAGGACGTGCGGTCGATCACGCCCGAGCGCTGAAGTTCCAGCCATAGCTCGTGGCCTTCACGCGACCGTTCGCCGATTCCGGCAAAGACGGAAATGCCCGCGTATTTCTCGAACGTCAGGCGGATCAGTTCCATGATCAGCACGGTCTTGCCGACACCGGCCCCACCGAACATCGCGGCCTTGCCGCCGCGGGCCAGGGGGGCCAACAGGTCGATGATCTTGATCCCGGTGTGGAACATCTCGCTGCGCCCGCTGACTTCGCTCAGTTGCGGAGGGCGTTTGTGGATCGGCTCGCGCGGAACGTCGGGGCCGAATTCCGCACCCAGATCAATGGGCGTGCCGACCACGTCGATCATCCGTCCCAGAACCGCCGGGCCGGAAGGCACGGTGATCGGCCCGCCGGTGTCGCGCACCGGCACGCCCGCCTTCAGGCCCGCCGTGTCCTGCATGGCGACGCCGCGCACGGTTGTGGCGTTCAGATGTTGGTGGACTTCGACGATCAGGCGATGCGGCCCGTCCCACAGAACCTCCAGCGCGGTATTGACCGGGGGCAGGCGATTGGCGGGAAAGGAAATGTCGGTGACGGACCCGCTGACGGCGACGATAGCCCCCTCGGCAACGGGCGGCGATTCGACCGGTGATTCTTTGGGCATCGATGTCGTTTCGGTCACGCCCTGTTACTTTCCCGCAAGATTCCGCGTGGTTTTGTCCGGCTGCCGTCGTGAAGGCGGCAGGACCGGGCGTTGAAGGCTAAATCATGCCGCAGGCCGGCATTCGGGTCCAGACCGGGTTGGGCCAGCCTAAACTACCCGTCTAGACTAGAGGTATCTCGACCCGGCGGGCACGCAAGAGGCGGGAACTGAAATCTGCATTTCGCCCAACAGCATGAACGATAGCGTCTTGCCGTGCAGGTCCTGGGTCAGGGCGCTGTTCACGCCGCCTTCCAGGGCGTCGTCGATCACGAAGTTGATGGCATTCAGGTTGGGCAGCAGATAGCGGGTGACCTTGGTCGCGCCCTTGTGGCGGAACAGGTCGAGGACTTTGTCTTCGGTCACCTGACCGACTATGTGGGCATAGGCCTCCGGCAGATAGGCGACGAGCGAGATGTTCGACCGATTGCCTTTGTCCCCGGCGCGGCCATGGGCGACGGCGTGAAGGGGCAGAGTGAGGTGGGCGTGCTGGGTCATGATGTGACCTCCTGCACGCGGGCCTGGGCCTCGACCGGGCCGCGCGGCACCAGGGACGAGGCCGTATTGACCTGTCCCGTGACCGAACCCCGATAGCCGCCCCCGCCCGCCGGGCCGGAGCAGAACAGGGATTGAACCTCGTCGGTCAGGTATTGCGCGGTCGCCTTGTCCGCCGTGCGCACGGCGGCGCGCAGCCGGTATTCACCATCCGCCGGACGATTGGCGCCGCGCGCGCGGTCGGCGTCGTCGTTGTCGAAGGCGGCACCGGTTCCCACGACCTCGACCCGCAGAGGATCAGCCACCCCGTTGCGGCGCAGGCGCGTCTTGACGATATCGGCGGCGAGTTGCGCACGGGCCAGGGCGTTCGGCCCGGCATAGGTCATTTCGGCCTCGCCCAGCCAGCCGCCGTCGGCGGAGACGGTCACCTTCAACGTATCCGGTGGCGGATGTCCTTTGGCGCCTCGTATGCGGACCCGGTCCCGGCCGGTGTCTTCCAAGGACACGCCGGTGACGTCGAGGGTCACGTCCGGCGTCAGATAGGCCGCTGGATCGTGCATTTCATAAAGGATCTGTTCGGTCACCGTGGCTTTGTTGACCAGTCCGCCCGTGTCCTCAGCCTTGGTGATGACGATGCCGCCGTCGGCGGAAATCTCGCCGATGGGAAAGCCCAGGTCGTCCAATCCCGGCACGTCCTTGAACCCGGGGTCGCAGAAATAGCCGCCGGTGATCTGGCCGCCGCATTCCAGCAAATGCCCGGCCAGGGTGCCCGCCGCCAGCCGATCCCAATCGTCCTCGGCCCAGCCGTATTCATGGATCAGCGGGCCCAGGACCAGGGCGGCGTCGGTGCTGCGCCCGACCAGCACGACGTCGGTATCCAGCGCCAATGCCCGGGCCACGGGCCGCGCCCCCAGATAGGCATTGGCGGCGACGATCTCCTTGCCGGAAATGGAGACGCCTTCGATCGTCGGCAAGGCGGCGATGTCGTCGCCGGTCATGAAGCCCAATAGGTCGTCGCCCAAGACGACGGCGACCCGTAGGTCTTCGACGCCCAATTCCTGGGCCAGTTCCAGGGTGCGTTTCGCGCCGCCCAAGGGATTGGCGTTGCCCAGGTTGGCGACGATGCGCACGCCCGATGCCTTGGCCTCTTTCAACACGCCGCGCAGGTAGGGTTCCAGATAGGGGGAGTAGCCCAAATCCGGATTGTTCATGCGGATGCGTTGGGCGATGGCCAGGGTGCGCTCGCCCATCACTTCGAAGATCAAGTAACGTGGCCCGTCGCACCGGGCGAGAGTGCGGACCACCGGCAGGCCGGCGTCGATACGGTCCCCGGCGAAACCCGCGCCGGAGCCGATATAGACCGTCTTTTCCGCCATGCCGGAGGTCCTCCCCGTCAAGTCGCCGTGTCTTTAACGGCGGTCAGGATGCCTGCAAGCCATCGAAGTTGAAGATCATCTCCTTGCGCAGGCAGCCGTCGAAGTGGTCCAGGATGTTCTGCGCGGTCATGATCGAGGCTGCTTCCAGCGCCAGCACCGATGCCGCGCCGTTGTGCGGCGTCAGGATCGTATTGGGCTGGTTGAGCAGCGGATGATCGGCGGGCGGCGGTTCGTCCGAATAAACGTCGACACCGGCTCCGGCCACATGGCCGCTGGCCAGCGCCGCCGCCAGGGCGGCTTCGTCGACCACGCCGCCCCGGGCGTTGTTGATGACGATGACACCGGGCTTCATCGCCGCAAGTTCCTTCTCGCCGATCAGGTGGTGGGTGGTTTCGTCCAACGGGACATGGATGGAAACGAAATCGGCCTCGCCCAGGACGGGGCGGAAGTCCTCGACCGCGCGCACACCCTGCTGGGCGGCGATGTCGCGGTTGAGGTTGATATCCGCCACGGTCACGTCCATGCCGAAGGCCCGGCACAGTGGGGCCACCATGCGCCCGATCCGGCCATAGCCGATGATCAGAAGCTTGGAGCGGAACAGGTCCTTGGCGATGTATTTGCTGCGGTCGGGCCAGCGGCCTTCGCGCACCAGGGCGGTCTGCCCGGTCAGGTCGCGGGCCAGGGACATCATCATCGACAGGGTGTGTTCGGCCACGCAGCGGGCATTGGCGCCCGAGGCGATACACACGGGAATGCCCCGCGCGCTCAGATAGTCGACGGCGACGTTGTCGCAGCCGACGCCGTGGCGAGACACGACCTGCAGGTCGTTGGCGTTGGCCAGGACGTCCTCGGTCAGTTTGGCGGCGCGGACGGCGACACCGTGAACGCCGACCAGGGCCTTGGCCAAGGTTTCGGGATGGTTGTTGTCGGCGATGACGACTTCGACATCGTCGCGGGTGGCGAACAGTTCATGGCCCGCGGGATGCAGGCGTTCGGTCATAAGCACACGTTTGACAGCCATGGCGGCCTCCAATAGCGCTGATCCAGAAAACGGTTGGAACGGTCGGGCGGAGCGTTATTCCGCCGCCGTCTTCGAGCCGAAGAATTTCTTCTTCACGATCGATTGGCTTTCATAGATCGAGCCGCCTTTAAGCGGTTCGGGGTAGGGCAGACGAACAGGAACGGACGTCAGCCGCGGCTGGTTGGTGGGCTCGCCGGCCAGGAAGGTCGCGACGTAATCTTCCCAGGTCGATCCGGGGCGAAGACCGCGCAGGTCCCAGGCATCGGCGGCGGCAACCTGCAACAACAGCAGGGTGCGGTCGCGGCCCGAGGTGTTTTGCGCCGACCCGTGCATGGTCCGCACATGGTGGAAACTGCAGGCACCGACCGGGCCGGTGATCAGTTCCGCCTGATCCAGGTTCAGGCCCGGCTCCTCGGGGTCGACGGCGCCGACGAAGCGGTCGTCCTGGTGATGATCGAAAGCCGGTCCTTTGTGCGATCCGGGAACGCAGAGCAGGGGGCCGTTATCCGGCGTCATTTCGTCGAGCATCACGCCGACGGCCAGCACGTCGTCGTTGGTATGCGGATAGAAGGCCCAATCCTGGTGCCATTCGACGGGCGATCCGTATTCGGCGGACTTCAGGTTGATCTTGGAGCCGTGCATGCGGAATGCCGGCCCGAGCAGGGACGTCAGAACGGACAGCAGCCGCGGATGGCGCGCCATCTTTTCGAACGTCTGATGGTTCAGGAACGGTTCCTTGATACGGCGGACGCGCGGGCGGTCCGGCGTGTGATTGGGTTCCAAGTCGATGACGGACGTATGATCGGTCAGGCCGCGAGCGCTTTCGACTAATTCGGCCAGCGCGTCGCGCATTTCCTGAACTTCATCCGCCGTATAGATGTTTTCGACAACGATGAAGCCCTTGTCGTTGTAACTGGTGACCTCGGTGTCAGAGATCATGGGGTCGGTGGTCATGGTGGTTTCGATGCTCCTCACAGGTACGACGCCGGCTTTTCGCCGGTCGGTGTTACCCGAAATATTCGGGGAAATGAGCGCGGATTTCATCCGTCGTTGAAACCGTGCCCTTCAGATGATGGCGCACGGCGGCTTCCGCCTTGTTGGGATTCCTCTCGGCGATGGATTCCAGAATATCCTTGTGGTCGGCAATGATCTTGGCGGCCTTGCCCTCCGTCGGCAAGTCCAGACGGCGCAGGCGATCGAGATGGGCGCGGCGCGAATGGATGATATCCCACAGGCCGCCGACCCCTGCCATCTCGTAGGTCAGTTCATGAAAACGGTTGTCGGCGGGCAGGAAGGCCGACAGATCGTTTGAATCCAGCGCCGCCTGCTGTCGCGCGATGGCCGCGCGTAGTTCCTCGACCTGGGCATCGGTGATGTCGATGGCCAAGGTGCGGGCGATTTCGACCTCGACGCTGCGGCGCAGGAAATGGGCTTCGCGTGCGCTTTGAACGTCGATGAAGGCGACGATGGTTCGGGACTGGGGGTAGATGTCGACCAGCGACTCTTCTTCAAGAAGGATCAGCGCCTCGCGCACGGGCGTCGGGCTGACGCCGAATTGTTCGGCGATCTGACGGGTCTGAAGGATCGTTCCGGGGGGCAGGTCCAGGGACACGATCTGATCGCGCAGCGATTGATAAATCTGCTGTACGGCGGTCAGGCGTCCGCCTTTCGGCTGGGACGGGCGGTCTTTGAATAGGCCGGATGAGTCGGGCATCACAAAGTCTATTTCTCTGGAATGCGGCGGAAATGCAAGGGGTTTCGGCGGTCGGGCCAATGGGCTTTAACCTTGACCGATAACTGATATATTAGTATTTCAGTATGTGGGAAGTCAACATCAGCTCAAATAACCTAATAATGGGAGGTTCAAGTAAATGCTGAGAAAGACGATGATCGCCCTTTCCATGGGCGCATTGGTGCTGGCCGGCTCCGCGGCCGGGGCCATGGCGAAAACTTTGAAAGTCCAAGCCAGCCAGAGCGCTGGTGATTTCACCTTTAAATATTTGACCGAAGTCTGGGCGCCGAAGCTGGAGCATATGTCCGGCGGCAAGCTCAAAATCCAAATCATGCCGACCAAGTCCGTCGTGCCGCATCGGGAAACGCTCGATGCCGCCGCGACCGGAATCCTCGACGGTGACCTGACCGCCGTTTCCTATTTCTCGGGTCGCGATCCGGTTTACGCCATCATCGGCGATCTGATCGCCGGCTACGACACCCCCGACCAGGTGCAGATGTGGTGCATGAACGAGGGTGGTAAGGAAATCCTGCAGAAGGCCCATGACAAGTTCGCCAAAGGCGGAAAGGTTCATGTCGTCGGCTGCGGCCCTTATGCCAAGGAAGCGCTGGTTTCGAAAAAGCGTATCGCCAGTGTGGCTGACTTCCAGGGCGTGAAAATTCGCTCGCCCGAAGGTCTGGCCGCCGAAGTGTTCAAGCGCGTCGGCGCGGCCCCGGTCGCTCTGCCGTTCTCCGAAGTCTATACCTCGCTTGAAAAGGGAATCGTCGATGCCGCCGATGCCTCGGCCTATGTGAACAATGCCTCCAAGGGCATGCATAAAATCGCGCAGTATCCGATCTATCCCGGCATCCACAGCATGGCGGTCCTGGAATTCATCGTGAACCAGAAGGTCTGGGACAAGTTGAGCCAGGGCGAAAAGGACATGCTGGAAACCTGGTATATCGCGGCCTACACCGACCTGCGTCGTCACGCCGACATGGCCGACCGTCGCATGGCGGCCGACGACCGCGCCGGCAAAGGTACGGTCAAGGAAGTCGTCGATTGGCCGCAGGTCGAACGCGACAAGTTCCGCGCCATCGCCCAGGGGGCATGGAAGGACTATGCCGCCAAGTCCGAGCTGGCGACCGAAGCCTATGAGTCTCACATCAAGTTCATGAAGGCCTACGGTCTTCTGAAATAAGTCTGCTTCCCGGAGCAGCGGCGTCCGGAGATATCCGGACGCCGCATCGGGGCAGGGCGTTGCCTTGCCTGTGTCCGGGTGTCGACGGGTTCTGTGCACCCGGGCACCTGGAAAATTAAACGAAGGGGGCTATGGGGCAGATGAGTGAGCAGATCCAAACGACCGGCAATATCGCCGACGCGGTAGATGAAGTTCTCTCGGACAACAGCCATCAGGTTGTAAGTCGCGAGCGTTACACCATCATCGACCATCTCAGTCATTTTTCGGGACTGGCCGTTTCTCAGTTCTACATTCTGTGCGGTGCTGTGACCTTGTTCGAGGTCATTTCCCGTTACGTTTTCCACTCTCCGACGCAATGGGCGTTCGAGGTCGTGATGGTGCTCTGCGCTTCGGCCTGGATGCTGTCCGCCGGTTATGTGACTCTCAAGCAGAGCCATATCGGCATCACGGTTTTCTATATTCTGGTGGGCGAGCGCACGCGCTGGACACTGGACCTGTTCGCCATGTGTGTCGGCGTGGTGGCGCTCTATTTGCTGATCGCCGACGCGGCGATCCATGCCCTTGCCGCCGTCGACATGGTCGAACGCGCGGGCAGCGCCTTCAACTCGCCCCAACCGATGTTGCTGAAAAGCGTGTTGGTCGTCGGCTGTACGATTTATCTGGCCCAGTTGCTGGTCAATCTTCATCGCCACTTCGCCAATCCGATCCTCAAGGCCCTGGTCTCGATCGTCAGCGCCCTGATCGTGCTGCGCCTCGCCTTGGTCGTCGCCGGCCATTACATGGGCGAAACCAGCACCATCGGCGAAATGGATATGTGGTTTACGGGGATTGGTGAATCCCTGGACCCGCGCGAATTCTATGACGTTCGCGATCATTCCATCGGCTGGATCACGATCGTGATCGTTGCCTCGCTGGTTTTGCTGATGATGACCGGGATGCCGCTGGGTATCGTGACGTTGATCGTCTCGGTGATCTGCGCCGTTCTGTTCTTCGGGCCCAAGGGGCTGTACCTGGTTTCGACCAATGCCTTCGGCCTGTTGGAAAAATATCCCCTGGTCGCGGTGCCGTTGT
Source organism: uncultured Rhodospirillaceae bacterium (assembly GCA_964012715.1). GTDB lineage: Bacteria > Pseudomonadota > Alphaproteobacteria > Rhodospirillales > Casp-alpha2 > UBA1479. Next base: position 16,040 of record CAXGUG010000066.1, read on the forward strand.
TCGTTCTGATGGCCTCTATCCTGGAACGCGCGGGCATCGCCGAAGACCTGTTCGATGCCATGTCGGTGTTCGCGGGAAATCTGCGCGGCGGCGTTGCGGTGCAGACCGTAGCCGTGGCCGTCGTGCTGGCCGCCATGTCGGGTGTGATGGGCGGCGAGATCGTCATGCTGGGGCTGGTCGCCCTTCCGCAGATGCTACGCCTGGGATACGACCGCAAGCTGACCGTCGGGGTGATCTGCGCCTCGGGTGCGTTGGCGACACTCATACCGCCGTCGATCGTCATGATCGTCTATGGCCTGTCGGCGGATGTCGGGATCGGCGATTTGTTCCTGGCTGGGGCTGCGCCGGGCCTGATGCTGGCGACGTTCTATGCGGCCTATGTGTTGATCCGGTGCTACTTCACCCCGTCCTTGGCCCCCACGGCCAAGGAAGTGGCGGAACGCTCCGGCGGCGATGCAACTTTGTCGTCGCATCGCAAGACGGCGGTCGCGCTTTGTCTTGTCCTGATCTCGTCCGTGCTCGGTTCGATCTATCTGGGCGTTGCCTCGGTGACCGAAGCTGCGGGCGTCGGCGTGTTCGGGGCGATTGCCGTCGCCGCCGTTCGCAATCGCTTCAACTGGGGCCTGTTGCAGACGGCCCTGGCGGGCACCATGAACACGGTCGGCACGATCATCTGGCTGATCCTGGGCGCCGTCAGCTTTGTCGGGATCTACAACCTGATCGGCGGGGCGGAGTTCATGCGCTCGCTGTTCACGGGCATGGGCCTGCCGGCGATCGGTGTGATCTTCGTGATGATGGGCATCCTGGTGGTGCTCGGCACCTTCATGGAATGGATCGCCATCGTGTTCATCACGGTGCCGGTGTTCGCGCCGGTGATCGTCGATTTGGCTCCGGAATTGGGGCTCGATCCGGCCTGGGCCGCGGTGTGGTTCGGGGTGCTGTTCGTGATGAACATCCAGATCTATTTCCTGTCGCCGCCGTTTGGCCCCGCCTGCTTCTGGTTGAAGTCGGTCGCGCCGCCGGAAATCACCCTGCAGGAAATCTTCATCGCCGTGCTGCCGTTCATCGTGTTGCAGATCATCGGTTTGTTGCTGGTAATGTTCATTCCCGACATTGCCTTGTTCCTGCCGAAGCTTCTGAACGGTTGACGCCCATGGCCATGCCGAAGACAAGGAGACAGAAACCATGATGGGACCATTACGCGGCAAGGACGACGAATACGGCCCCTGGCCCTGGATCGTCGGGTTCGCCTTGGGCGGCCTGATCCTGTGGCTGATGTTCCACCTGGCGACCGGGTTTTCCTGATCGCCGTATCAATCGCAACCCCCCACTTCGAAGACCAAGACCATGACAAAAAAAGTAAAGAAGTACGAAGACCTGCGTTCCGCCCGGTGGTACGCGCCCGATGATCTGCGATCCTTCGGGCATCGTTCGCGCACCATGCAGATGGGCTACGACCGGACCGATTGGGAAGGCCGCCCGGCCATCGCCATCATCAATACCTGGTCGGACATCAACCCGTGCCATGCGCATTTCAAGAACCGGGTCGAAGACGTCAAACGCGGCATTCTTCAGGCGGGGGGATTCCCGATCGAGCTTCCGGCGATCAGCCTGTCGGAAAACTTCGTTAAGCCCACGACCATGCTGTACCGCAACCTGTTGGCCATGGAAGCGGAGGAACTGATCCGCTCCCACCCGGTCGACGGGGCGGTGCTCATGGGCGGTTGCGACAAGACCACGCCGGGGCTGGTCATGGGCGCGATCTCGGCCGGGGTGCCGATGATCTTCTTGCCCGCCGGGCCGATGCTGCGCGGCAATTACAAAGGCGAGGCCCTGGGCAGCGGTTCCGACGCTTGGAAGTATTGGGACGAACGGCGGGCCGGAAACCTGACGACCGAACAATGGACCGAGGTCGAAGCCGGGATCGCCCGGTCCTACGGCACCTGCATGACCATGGGCACGGCTTCGACTATGACCGCCATGGCCGAAACCCTGGGGCTGACCCTGCCGGGCGCGTCTTCGATCCCGGCTGCGGACTCCAACCACAAGCGCATGGCTGCCGCCTGTGGCCGCCGAATTGTCGACATGGTCTGGGAAGACCTGACGCCCGAGAAAATCCTGACGCCCCAGGCGTTCGATAATGCCTCGGTCGTCGCCATGTCGATGGGCTGTTCGACCAACGCGGTCATTCATCTGATCGCCATGGCGCGGCGCGCGGGCGTAATGCTGTCGCTGGCCGACCTGGACCGGTTCTCGCGCAAGGTCCCGGTGATCGCCAACGTCCGGCCCAGCGGCAAGACCTATTTGATGGAGGATTTCTATTACGCGGGCGGCCTGCGTGGCCTGATGTCGCGCCTGACCGACCATCTGAACCTGGATGCGGTGACGGTCACCGGAAAGACCCTGGGCGAAACCCTGGAAGGGGCCGAGGTCTACAACGACGACGTCATCCGCAAGCTCGACGATCCGTTGTATGCCGAGGGCTCGCTGGCCCTGCTGCGCGGCAACCTCGCGCCCAACGGCTGCGTCATCAAGCCATCGGCCTGCGATCCGCGCTTCAATCATCACGAAGGTCCGGCGCTGGTGTTCGATAGCTATCCTGAAATGAAGAAGGCCGTCGATGACGAGAACCTGGACGTCACCGCCGACCATGTTTTGGTCCTGCGCAACGCCGGGCCGCAAGGCGGGCCGGGCATGCCGGAATGGGGCATGCTGCCGCTGCCGAAGAAGCTGTTGAAGGAGGGCGTGCGCGACATGCTGCGGATGTCCGACGCACGGATGTCCGGCACCAGCTATGGCGCTTGTATCCTGCACGTATCGCCGGAAAGCCATGTCGGCGGGCCGCTGGCCCTGTTGAAGACGGGGGATATCGTGCGTATCGACATTCCCAATCGGACCATCGACATGCTGGTCGACGACGAGGAATTGGCGAAGCGCAAGGCCGCCTGGACGCCGCCCGCGCCGAAGTTCGAACGCGGCTATGGCTGGATGTTCAGCCAGCATATCCGTCAGGCGGACGAAGGCTGCGATTTCGATTTCCTGGAAACCCAGTTCGGCGCGCCTGTGCCGGAACCCGATATTTTTTGATGGAGTGATCGATGGCCAAACGGCTGACGAAGAAGACCCGCGACCTGTTGTCCAAGGTCTCGACCGCGACCCTGTGCACGGCGTTGTACAAGGTCGGGCTGAAAAACCAGTTCATCCAGGACGTCCACCCGGTCGCCCCCAAGGGCCGCAACATGGTCGGTCAGGCCTATACCCTGCGCTACATCCCGGCGCGCGAGGATCTGAACCCCATTTCCGTGTTTCAGGATCCGAAGCATCCGCAGCGCGTCGGCGTTGAGGAATGCCCGCCGGGCTACGTGATGGTGATCGACAGCCGGAAGGATCCGCGCGCCGCTTCCGCCGGGTCGATCCTGGTCACGCGCCTGATGGTGCGGGGCTGCGCCGGGGTGGTGACGGACGGCGGTTTCCGCGATGCGCCGGAAATCGGCGGCCTGGACATCCCGGCCTATCACAATCGCCCGTCGGCGCCGACCAACCTGACCCGCCATCAGGCGATCGAGCTGAATGGCCCGATCGGCTGTGGCGACGTGGCGGTGTTTCCGGGCGACGTGATCGTCGGCGACGACGAAGGCGTCTGCGTGATTCCACTGCACCTGGCCGACGCCATCGCCCAGGAAGGGACGGAAATGACCGCATTCGAGGACTGGGTGACCGAAGAGGTCAAAAAGGGCCGTCCGGTGATCGGCACTTATCCGGCGACCACCGAAAAGGCGAAGAAGGATTACGCCGCCTGGCGCAAACAGAACGGGCGTTGATGCCTCCCCCGTCGCTGGGCCTTATTCCCGCCGGAATTCGTGTTAATCTTCTATCGGTGAACAACGCCGGGTAGGAGGAATTCCATGCGCAAAATCGTCGCCGTCGCCTTGCTGGTGGGGCTGAGCGCCTGCGCCACGGTCGAGGAAAAAGGGGATGAAATCTCCATCGAACACGCGGCCAACCAATTCCTCGCCGCCAAGCTGAAGGCCGAGGATTATTGCAGCACGCGCGGCGGAAAGGCGGAGCACATCATGACCGGCCCCCGGCAATCGTCGCTGTTGGCGCTGCAGACCAGCGTCAGCGTGTTCCGCTGCGTGAATGCATCGGCGGCGAAGAAGTAGCGGCTCCCTCGGCTACGGCGATGTCATGAAGCGATCATACCTTTTGATCCTGGGCGGCCTTGTCCTTGGCGGGCTGGTGCTGTTCCTCGCGCTGCAATTCCCCGAGGCGCTGACCACGCAAGATGACCAAATCCAACTGACCCAGGCGCTGTTGCTTGTCGGCGTGATCGGCGGTGCGGCCATCGCCCATGGTCGGTTCAAGGCCAGGCAGGCCTTGCGCTATGGCGCGATTTGGGTCGGCCTGGGGGCGGTCCTGTTGCTGGGCTATTCCTTTCGCGCCGAGTTCTCGGCCATCGGCGACCGGCTGGCGGGCGAATTGCTGCCGCACCGAGCGCAAGAAACGGCGGGCGGCGCCGTCATGGTGCGGGCAGGAGAGAATGATCATTTCATCGTCGAGGCCCGGGTCAACGGAATGCCGATCCGCTTTCTGGTCGATACGGGGGCGAGCGACGTTGTGTTGAGCCCGCGTGACGCCGAGCGCCTGGGGTTCGATTTGAGCAAACTGTCATTCGACCGGTTTTATCGCACCGCCAATGGCACGGTGACGGGGGCTTCGGTGCGGTTGCACGAGGTCCGGATCGGCTCGCTTTCCGTCAAGGACGTGCGGGCATCGGTCAATGGGGCCGAGATGAAGCGCTCGTTGCTGGGCATGACCTTCCTGAGCCGCCTGGGCGGGTATCAGGTAAACGACGGTGTGCTGACCCTGATCCCCTAGGGGGATTTATTCCACGCGGGCGCGGATATCCGCCGGAAGGTCGTTCTTCAGGTCTTCCAGATCACTGGGGTAGTAGGACCGACCGTTGCATTCCCCGTTGAAGCGCCCCGACAGCTCGGCGAACAGTTTAACCAGCCGGTTGTGTTCGTCGACGGCCTTGCGGCGGTCTTCGACCCAAGCGTTATAGGTCGCGACTTCGCTTTCATAGCTCTTACGGCGTTCGGGATCGGTCAAGGCCGCGACCGATTGCTTTTGCAGGCGCGGCCCGGCTTCCTGAATGCTGTCGTCCAGGGTGCGGATGGATGTCTTATGCCCGGCGACGTCCGTCCCGACCGTATCGATCTCGTGGGCCAGGATCAGGCAGGCCTTCAATACATCCTGGGTCATCACGCCGGTGCCATAGGTCTTGGCCTTGCCCTCGTACAGCTTCGGCGGGGCTTCTTTCGCGGCCTGCAGCATGGCGTCGAGCAGTGCCTGCGGCTCGGCCCGTACCGGTGTCGCGGCAATCCAGCCGCACAGAGCGACAGCAATGGTCAGAAAACGGGGTAGGGGGGATGAAATCAGCATATGTCGCCGCTTTGTGGTCGGTCGGTGTTGGACGTTATCACGGATCACGTAGGCCCGGCACCCTGGGCTGGCAATCAATCTTTTGCGAGGGACGTAGACAGGCCTCGCATTAACCATGAAACGGGCCCATATATAACCCATGGTACAGATCGTTTCAGGCGCTGGAATCGACCGTATCCTGACCATGAACGAGGTTCAGGAGGATCGTGTCGCGCGCCTGAATGCTGCCCGCGCCGCGGCGGCCCGCGATGAGCGGACCGATATCCGTGAAGCCTCTGCCGCCCGCCAATTCCAAGAAGACAGCCTGTTCCGGGATGCGATTTCCGCGGCCGAATCCGCGGCGGATGCGAACAATGAACAGGCGACGACGCGCCGTCCGCGGTTCGCCGACTTGGTTGGTAATGCGGAGGTCGTGAATAGGGCGCTGGAGGAAACGCAGGGTGTCGACCGGTCCGTGACCGAGGGTGAACGTTTGCGCCAGGCGTCGGTTCTGAACGATAGCTTCCAACGGTCGTATTTCATCGCGCTGATCGACCCCGGTCGGTCGATGACGATGATCAGCCCGCGCGAAATGGTGCAGGCGCCGGGCGACGACCAGTAAGGCGATTAATTCAAGGACGTGGCGGCAGGGGACCGGTCGGAAAGCAGTTCTTCCGTTGCCCGGGCGACGCGCAGCCAGACGGACCGTGCGGAACGATCGCCACGGTCACGCATTTGATCGGCCTTGATCTGCGCGCCCATGGGCGCCATTTCGCCGAATTCCTTAACCAGAAGGTTCGCGGCGCGGTAGATTTCGCTATCGGTGGCCATGGCGGATGCCTTTGCTCCAGGGGCCCGATCCCATGATCAGGCGTTCAAGCGGCCCATGTCTTACTGACGCAGGCTCTGACCCATTTTCAAAACTTCGGTAAGGGTGACGCCCAGGCGGTCTTCGACCACCACGACCTCGCCCTTGGCAACCAAACGGTTGTTGGCGTGAATTTCGATGTTTTCGCCGACGGAGCGGTTCAATTCCACGACGGCGCCACGACCGAGCTTCAGGATCTGGCTGATCGGCATGTCAGCCGTGCCCAGGACGGCAGTGATCTCGACCTGCACGTCATAAAGCGCGTGGACCTTGCCGCCTTCGTCTCGTAGCGGGTCTTTGTCGGACGCGGTATCGTCAGCCATTGCCTTGCTCCGTTGTTGGGCGGGGTTGTTCATCCGCCATTAACCGTGAATTTGACCAGGGAAACCTTAAACTTTCCTTATCGACGGCCAATTTTAGCCGATTTCGGGCATCTCGTCAGATCCCGCCGCCCTGGTCTATCAGTCCCGTCATATGGCGAACCCGGGTCAAAAGGTCGTGCAGGGTTTCGTCTCGAAAACCCAGCGTTTCCAGATGCTTCAGGGTATTCATCAAATAATCGCGGTTGAGTCCGCTACGTCCCGACGCGGCCATGATCAGTTCCGCCGACCGTTCGGGGCCGAGATCGCCCGCATATTGCGGATG
>CAXGUG010000067.1:0-22239 GCA_964012715.1 uncultured Rhodospirillaceae bacterium
TGCCGAACAGAGCCCCCCAGAATTTGGTCATGTCGCGCCAGATCGGACGGTTGGTCATGACATAGACCGTTTCCATGATCGCGATGATCAGGGATAGGCCGAGCGTCAGGGGAACGAAAAGAAAGTGGTACAGGGCGGTGATGGCGAACTGAAGTCGCGACAACTCGACAACGCTGATATCGGTCATTTTACAGATCCGTTTTCCTGGTTGGCGTCTGCGGCAGGCAGAGAGTCCAAAGAAAGCAAATGGCGGTCCAGGGCATCCCCGTTCATCGCCGGGCGGTCATCTGCCGAAAAGAACATGTTGGCGATGACGGTCAGGGCCGCCACTTTCAGGACCAACAACAAGGTGATTTCCCGGCCGAGCGGGTGCAGACGCGCAAGAAAGCTGAACATGCGCGCGGGGCCTGCTTTGGGGGCGTGCGGGGGAGGGGGAGGTTCGACCATGGCTGCCGTCGTTTCTCCTGCTTTGGATGCCGCCTCCGACGGCGCGGACAACGGCGGCCCCGATCTTACACATAAAATTGTGTTATTCGAAAGCGCCGTACGGCCTACTTTTCGGAGGGGCGATGAATGCTCCGCAAAAGGTTGCCTTTCGGCGCTGCGAAGGTTTTTCGATATAGGCCGTGGTCGAACGTCTGTCGGTGACAATGTCACCGATGTCCTGGGATCAGGGCTGCCCCGGGTCGGTCAGGCGGAAACGTGTTTCGAATTTAATTTGAGCATGACCCAAATCGTCAGCACTTGAAGCGCCAGCGGGACGGCGGTTAACAGCCAATAAGCGACCCCGAATTTGTCGATCAGACCCGCGCCGACCAAACCTTTATTGATGAAGAAATGCCCCATCACGGCCAAGGCGACGCCCGGACAGACCAAGGCGTAGGATCCGGGCGATTTTTCCGCCCCAATGACATAGGTTTCGAAGTAGCCGGCGCGGCGCATGACGACCAAGCCGAGCCCTCCGAAGAACACTTGGGCCGCCAGCATGCGGGCTAGAAAGGCCAAGGTTTCCCCCGGCGACCCGTGGCCGCCGAAAAACGTGCCGAGGGCGTGATCCTGGCGCATGAAGGCGATGGTCAGCACGGTCAGGATCGGGACGACGACCCAAAGCGTGGGTAGGGTGTCCTTGTCGGTACCCTGATCCATCATGCCCCGGAACCCCAGGATAAGCTTGATCGCGCCCAGGATCACGGCGGCGGTGATGAAATAGGTCGAGGTTAGAAACCCGATCCCGGCAACGGCGGGGACATGGCTGAAGGCGGCGGGCGCGGCCAGGCCGACGCCGATCATCGCCAGGGCGAAGGTCGGCATCATCTGCGTCAGGTTGTTGTTCTTGGCGCAGTCGAAACCGCCCGCCGTGAAGATACGGGCGAAAAAGCCGAACAGGATGCGATGGGCCTGCACCCCAATGGCCAGAAACGCGATCAGTGCCCCCGGCAACAGGTATTCGACCGCAGACCATAGTCCGGGCACGAACACGGCGCCGACGATGAAACAGACGTTGACGGTCATGGCCAGGGTCAGGGGGATGGCGCTCAACTGCGTTTCCCCGTTTCCGGCGCGCAACGTCCGGTAGGCTTCCGTCGTTCGATAGCGGCGATATTCGGAGATGTTCCAGGCTAATAGGCGCAGATGCAGGATGGCGAACAACGCAATCCCCAGAACCGCGACCAGAATGGCCCCCTTGGCTGCCATGCCGCCCTGGGTGAAGCCGCCCAGGACGTCTTCGAACACGGGCACGGGATGATTGGGATGGGCTACCCAGAACATCAGGAACATGAAGAAACTGACCGCCAGCCCCCCGGCCCCCAGAGCCGCCAGGAAGTAAAGGGGGGAATAGCTTTCGCCGAGGTTCCGCCGCAAACGCCCGAACATTCCATATGCTCCTTATTGAATCTTGGAAGTCTCGTCCTGTTCAAGATAGGCCTGTTCGGCCTCGGTCAGGTCGACTTCGTCATATCCGTCGATCATCGGTTTGACGTGGCTGGTGAACGAATGGCCCGTGGTCAGTAGATAAACATGGGCGATGATGAACACGATCAGCGCGAAAGCCGCGATGATATGACCCTGGGCGATCCATTCCAGGGCCGTGCGGGCATGGGGCAGATGCGACCAGGCGTTGAAGAACAGATAGGCCAGCCCGGTCGCCCAGATCGCCGGAAACAGCGCGACCTTGAGCAATAGATAGGACAAAGCCTGCAACGGATTGTGCTTGCGCCAATAGGCCTTGCGATACGGGTGCCGTTCGCCCTTGAAGATGCCGTAGGCGTAATAGCGCGCAACCTGCCACAGGCCCTTGCGGGTCGGCAGGTAGTGCCGCCATGTGCCGGTCGTCAGGTGCCAGAACACGGCGAACACCCATAGCACCATCACGGCGTCAATCATGGGCAAGTCTGGGTATTCGTCTAGGCCATCGTCGGGCATCTTCATATGCCCCAGGCTGGTCAGTGCCTTCTTGGTGTTGAGCGTGTCTTCGGCGGACATGTTGTAGGCCTCGCCGATCGGGTTCTTCAGGCGGAAGGGGGCAGGCATCACTGGCTTCTCCTTGCGCACCGGCATCGATGGGCCGCGCGCATAGCTTCGCTGGGCCCGGCGACCTGTCGCGCGCAGAAATGAAAGCGCGCGTTCAGCCGCCGAAGGCTGGTTTCGGAAATCGTTGGAATTGCGATCTGAGAAGTGTTGTCCGCTCAGGTGGGTTGTCCCGCAGCGCTCTGTTCTTCCCCTGCGTTGATGGCGGTGAACCGACCTTCGTGGGGCTGAAATAAGTCGCGGGGCCCAGCGGGCACTGTTCGACTTTTTAGTGTGAGCCTTGCTTATTTGTCAAGGATTATTTTCCTTTCTGTGGGCCCGGACTCCAAAATCCGCCAAAAACTCCGCCTAGACCGGCGGGAAAGTTGGTTTGAGTAAAACAATTTTTACGATATAAACTTATCGATAATAATTCAAAATAGAGAGGAGCGGATAGGCATATGTCCTATGATTTCCACAAGCTGAAGACCGTATCCTTCGCCGATGGCGAGGTGACGCTGCGAATTCCTCGACGCTGGGACATCTGGCCGGATGAGACGCGGGCCGGATATTGGGGCTGCTATGAAGAAGAGGTCGCCGGCGCGGATACGGACAGCGGCACCTTGTGGGTTCAGGTCGACCATTTCGACTGGGACGGGGACGACGCGCCGCCGTCGGAGCTGTGCGATATGCGAAAAATGGCCGAGAAGGAAGCCCGGTCCCTCTCGCCGAATCATCCGCCGTTGCTGGAAAGTGTCATCACGCCGGTCGATCAGGGGTGCCGTTGGTATCGGGTGTTCGATACGGTCGAGGACGGCGAAGCGCTCCGGTTCTGGTTCTCGAGCTATTTTCTCAATCACGGCCGACATACGGCGATCGTCGTGTTCAATCTGGTTCTAACCCATGCGCAGATGGACGAGCCGGAGTTCGTCGAACTGCGCGAGATCATGATGCGGGAATTGGACAACGTCTTTCTCGATCCCTTTCGGATGGTCGATCTGTGCGATGCGCAGGATGCATTCGACGGGCTGGTCCGGGCGAATTTTGATGATCAGTTGCTGATGATCCTACCCGAGGCCATGACCTGTTCGCGCAATCGCGACGAGAACGACGAAGAGGAAGAGGGCGTCTGGTATTGCCGACTGGAGGCAGGGCGCTCTCACGTCGGCATGTTCGTTGTTTCGGACGATTTCCAATTTGAGATCGAGGGAAATGGGGGCAGCGGCGGAGAGGGTGCGGACCTCGACGAAGACGAGCTGACGATGGCGGCGCTCGAGCGCCTGTTTCCCGAAGCCCTTGCGCCTTGGACGGACGCCCCCGCCGACGACCCCAAGGCCAAGCGAATGCCATGGGGAATGGTCCTTTACGAAGTCGAGGATGACGGTCAGCCCGCCGCTGCGAACGAGCGGTCGTTGCGGAACCACCTATGGAAAGTCCTGTGCCGAGAGGGGCTCAGAAATCGGCGGGTAACAGTGCTGCTGATGGTCCCGCTGGACGAGGTGGACAATCCGCTGTTTCAGCGGCTGGTTGCCTACATGCACCGTGCCGTGCGGCGGGCGGAGTTCCCCGGGTTCGGGGCTGTGGAATTCCACTGAACGGATGATACCCGCGAACGCGGTCTTGCTACCCGGCGGAAACGCCGAGTTCATGCATCAGCTTCGGCAGCATGTGTATTGAATCGGTCGGTCCTTCGCCGTCTTGGAGGGGGTGAACTTCCGCCGCTTCCGCGCCGAGGAACCGGGCTTCCGTCGGGGTGATGCCGAAGCGCGCCCGAAAGGCGCGGCTGAAGTACGACTCACTTGAAAAGCCGCAATTGAAACCGATCTCGCCGATGCTCTGGTTCGTGTAGGACGGCCCCGTCAACATGCGCAGGCTGAAGCGCAGGCGGCGTTCCAGAACATAAGACATGATGCCGCCGCAGTCGGCGAACAACCGGTAGAGATGGGTGCGCGATATGCGGAATTTGGCGATGATCTCGGCGGGGCTCAACGGCTCCGACAGATTGCAGTCGATATAACGGCGGATCGCCTTGCCGAGTTCCGCCGAAACCTCGGACGGGCCCTCTTCATCAAGGGGCTGTTCGTGCTCCAGCCAACCTTTCATAAGGCCCAGCGTGCCGTGCAACGCCACGTTGGCAAGGCCGGTATCCATATCCGCCAAATGGTGCCAGAAGGCTTTCAAGTGATCGCCCAGGAATCCGGCCATTGGGGTTTCGTTGCCGAGGCGCCGACCATGCAAGGGGGCCAACATTTGCGAAAGCTTTGGGTCCAGGGCGCGCGGCAGGACCAGGGTCAGGACTTCGAAGTCGCTGTTGATCTGTTGGTGCGGTTGATCCAGGTCCATGATCACGATATCGCCCTGGCCCAGTCTGTTCGCGTTGTCGATGGTCGTGCCGCCTTTGAGAAACACCTGGACCAGTATGTGATCCAGGCCGGTGCGTGCGACACGGCGTTCATCGCGCTCAAACAGTTGCGCGCAGGAGCGGGTGGTGCCGAACAGGGCTTCGCCCAGGTTGCCGGCGTTGATCTGGGCATGGATATCCACGGGCAGAGAATGCCGTTCGGGCGTTAGCGTCCCGAACAGCACCCCCATGTTTTGGTTCCAGGCGTCGTACCTCTCTTTCGAAGAAATCAAAGAGGTGTCGAAACGCGTAATCGGTACAGGCTGGAAGTTGGTGTCGCTTTCCATGCTATGCGTATCAAATAGGGAGAGGTCACAAGCGGTTGTCAGAAGCCCCTACCTTAACGGGGGCGTGGCATTCGGCAACCGCCTGTCCCCGAATTCTTCAGACCCTATCGACGCCGCCGTTGGTTTTGATCGTCGTTCCGGCGGCGACCATTTCCAACTCGAAGTCGTTGAGTTCGTCGTCGTTCATGACCGCGCTGCGCAGGCTGGCGATGTCCATGCCCGCCGCCTTGGCTTCCTCCTTGGTGAAGTGAAAGCCGAGCTTGCCGGCTTCGGCGGTCGCCGTGTCCGCCAACTCGTCAAGGGTCGCGCATTTGCTCAGCATGGCGATCAGTTGCTCGTCGTTTCGTGCTTTCGCGTAAAATTCAACGATGGCCTGGTTCATGTTCATTTCCTGTCATCTGTGAACAAAGTCGCCGCCACGAGGGGCGACGCTCCGCGCCGCGGACGGCGTGGGTTCGTTGCGAATTGAGCACAAGGTCTCCGTTCTTCGGTCGGGCTTGGGGCCGCCGATGCGGGACGCTTTATTGTTGGTTGGGAGAATAGGTGACAGGGAAAATGCGGCCTAGCACCAGGGTGCCAAAGCATTAGCATCAGCGTACATTCGCCCGCCTGCGTGCATGAGGCATATTCTTGCGACATGTCGGATGGCGGGCCGATGCAGGCGCAGACGGGCGCTGAAATCTATGTCATCTGCCGTTCGGCGCAGCCGCCGGCAATGGGGGCCGTGCGAAGCCGTATGGGTTCCGGCGGTTTCCCTGAATTACCCCAGCCTTAGAAGTTTGCGATGACGTTGGAGGACGCCATTGGGAAAACGACGACGAGGTTGAGGGGCTGATTGTAGAGATTCACATCTAAGGCACGATCGCCGCCCGCAGGACCGTCCGTTCCGACGCCTTGGCGAAGGCTTCGTCGAGTTGGTCCAGGGTGAACTTTGAATCGACGATCTCGCCGAACGGAAACCGGTCCCGATTGGCCATGACGAAGTCCAGCGCCTGGATCAGGTGGCGGGGGTGATAGTTGTGCACGCCCTTCAAGGTGATCCATTTGCGCAGGATTTCGTTGCCGTCGGCGGTGAAATCGGCGCCGGGGCTGACCAGGCCTCCCAAAACGTACCGCCCGCCGGTGCGCAGCATGTGAAGGCCCGCCGGAATGACCGAGGCGACGCCGCAGACCTCGATCACTGCGTCGGGGCCGTCCGGCGGCGACAGGCGGCGGACCTCGGCGACCAGGGCGGCCTCGTCCATGGTCGAGATGTCCAATACCTCGTCGGCGCCGAAGCGTTTCGCGACATCCAGGCGCTGGGCCACGGCGTCCAGGCCGATGACCCGCCGCGCACCCCGCGCCTTGGCCAGCGCGCAGCCGTAGATTCCCAATAGGCCCAGGCCCTGGATGACGACCGTGTCGCCCATTTGAATTTCCGCCGCTTCGGTGACCGCGACCATGGTCGCTGCCCCGCAATTGAGCGGCGTCGCTTCCTCGTCGGTGATGGCCTCGGGCAGTTTGAGAATGCCCGTGCCCGGCAGGATGTAGCAGTAGTCGGCGAAGCCGCCGATGAAATGCGGATCGTCGGCGACCAGGTCGTGACCGTACTTGCGGACACCGGGGGATTTCTGCGGCATGTCCAGAATGTCGCGGTAGTAGTTTTCGCCGTGGTGGAAATACTCGGTCCAGGTCACGCGGTCGCCGACGGCCAGGGGATCGCCCCGCATGTCATGAGTGATCGTCGCGCCCAACTGGTCGATTACGCCGATGATCTCGTGGCCCAGAATACCCGGACAGGGATTGGGGCGGTGCCCTTCATAGGAATGAATATCCGAGCGGCAGATCGTCGACATGGTGATGCGGACAAGCGCCTCGTCCGGTTTCACGTCGCGTACGGGATATTCCCGGATGGCAAAGGGGGTGTTGGGTTCGTCGTAAACGGCGGCGCGGCCAGTGGTGGTCATGGTGTCCTCTTGTTCTTTTTCGAAGTATGGGGGCTCAGACAGGTTTCATAACAATGCCGCCGGCCAGTTCTGTCGGTCGGTGTCGTTGCTGGGTCATTCGATCCAGCCCTTGTCGAGATAGGTGGTCGCGCCAACGCGGGAGACCTTGAGGTGCTGCATCCCGCCCGCGTGGCGGACTGAGAAAAGTTCCGATTCCGCCTCGGGCGCAGGGCCGCCGAAGCCGTCCAGGGCCTCCAACAGTACGCGTCCGTCGGCCCGCTCCGGTTTGGTCAAGCCGAGCAGATGCAGGATTGTCGGTGCGATGTCGATGATCCCGGACGGATAGGGCGATTGCCAGGCCTTGCGGAACAAAGTGCCGCCCGCCGCCATGACGTTCTGCAATTCTTTGGGATGCAAGCCGCCGTGGGTGCCGCCGCCTTGGGGATAGCCCCCGTTGTAATAGCAACTGCCGGCAATGCCGGGGCCGTGGACAGCGCCGTCGTTTCGCATGACGAAGTAGATATCGGGCGCGCGCGGATGATCGATCAGGACCGCCGCATGGTCGATCGTTCCCTCGACGCCGCCGCACACGCCGTCGCCGCCCGGCGTGAAGATCATGCCGCACCAGGGCTGGCGTGCCAGCCAATCGACCATCTTCTTCATGCGGGCGGGATCGCGGTCGCGAACCTTCATCGCCCCGCAGTAGGAGGTATAGCCCGCATAGTCGATATCGTCGCCCAGATGGTCGCCGATGATCAGCCCGGCCTGTTCCGCTGCGTCGTTGACGTCGATCCGCTCCTTGGTGCTGAGGTGGCCGTGGTCCGAGGTGACGATGATCTGCAGCGTCTCATCCAACCCCGCCAGGGACCGCCATTCGAGCAGGCGGCCGATCTGCGCGTCGACGCTGCCCAGCGCCACGGCCATGTCCGGGCCGGCGACGCCCAGGTAGTGATGGGTCTGGTCCGGGTCCGCGAACCACAGGACGGTAATGTCCGGCCGGTGGCGCGGCATGATGGTGTCGATCACCATGTCGGTCTGCACTCGCGCAACGGCGACGTCAGGGCGCGCCGATTTGGGCAGGGGGCCGTGTTCGCGGACCAGTTCCTCGGCGATGTCCGACGGGCAGGCCTGCTCCCAGCCGATGAACCCCAGGTTGATGTCGCCCCGTTCCGGCGCGCGGGGATCCATCAGTCGCGCCGTACCGCACGACCCGCCGAATACCGTGGCCATGGTCATCCCGGCTGCCGCCGCAACGTCCCCCATGCTGGGCGTGTCGAGAAGACGCCCGCCGTAGGCCGCCATCGCCGCCGCGATATCACCGGCATTGTTGGGCCGGAACATGCGATCAGTGAAGACGTTTGGGTCGTAGTACTTGTTGTGCATGATCCCGTTGCGCCGGGGTGTCGCCCCGGTCGCTAAGGCCGCCGCGTTGGTCCGCGTCGATGCGGGGAAGACAGCCCGGGCATGGGGGAACGTGGTGTTTTCCGCCATGAACCGGTGCAGGTTGGGCATGGATTTCGCCGTCACCATGTCCAGGCGCAGGCCGTCGCAGACCACGATCAGGAACAGCGGCCGGTCGGTCATCGGGGGCGTATCCTCTCTCCGTCGTCTTGGTCAGGCGACCTTGCGCGTGTTCTGCGGCAGGGGCAGGGCGGATTTGTCGAGATAGTCATGGGCGTGGACCACGATCGACTCGTCGCTTAGGAAGGCGACGCCATAGGCCGGCGGTTCGTGGCTTTTCGGTACCGGTGTGACGGTTTTCATATCGAACGGCACTTGGTGGGCGGTGCCGCGGATGATCGAAAACGGGATGCCCATCCAACTGCCGAACACGGGCCGGTGAACATGGCCGAGGAAAATATGGCGAATACACGTCGCCTCGCCGACCACGCGCGCCAGGGGGCCGGCCTCGCGCAGGCGGATATGGTCGACGCAGGGCAGGGAGATGTCGAACGGCGGATGATGCATGAATAGATAGACCGGCCGACCAGCCGCTTCGTCCAGGCGGGCTTTCAGCCAGACCGCGCGGCGTTCGCAATATTCGCCCCAATGTTCGCCCTTGGCGGCGGCAAGAAGGACCGTGTCGAGCAGGATGCAACGCCCGGCCGGCGTATCGACGACGGATTGCACGAAACCGTTTTCATCGACGGGCGTGTCTGGAAAGACGGACAGCATGGCGTCCCTTTTGTCGTGGTTGCCGACCAGAAGGTGAAAGGGCACGGTTAGTTTCGAAAGACAATCCTTCAAGTTCTCGTAGGCATCGACATGTCCTGCATGGGCGAGATCGCCGGTGACGAAGCAATAGTCGGCATCGCTGTGGTGCTCGTTGATATCGGCGATGCAAGCGTCGAGCCTGGCCCGGGGGTCCAACCCGTGAAGGATCACGCCTGGCGGGACGAAATGGGGATCCGTGATTTGCAGGATTTTCATATCTGGCCTTTTTTCATTTCGAGGTTGTTGACCATGGGGGCGTGGATGCCCGGTGAAATGGGGGGATTTCCCGGCTCGGCTTCTTCGGCTTCCTCGCGGCGCGTGGCGGCGGCCAGAAGCCGGCGGGTATACTCATGGGTCGGGGCGGAAAACACGGCGGTCGGAATCCCGGCCTCGACGACGCGGCCTTTCTGCAGGACCACGACCTCGTCCGAGACCTGTTTGACCACGCCCAGGTCGTGGCTGATGAACAGACAGGCCGTATCCGTCTTGCGCTGCATGTCTTTTAGGAGACTCAACACATGGGCCTGCACGGAGACGTCCAGCGCCGACGTGACTTCGTCGCAGAGCAACAGGTCCGGTTCCGCCGCGAAGGCGCGGGCCACGGCGACGCGCTGTTGCTGGCCACCGGAAAGCTGGCGCGGGAACCGGCGCAACAGGTCCGGCGACAGGTCCATGTCGGCCAGCAGTTCCGCCGCGCGGTCGCGGGCCTTGGCGCCGGTCATGCCGAAGAAGACCTGCAACGGCCGCGTCAGGATCGTTTCCACGCGCTGACGCGGGTTGAGTGACGACAGCGGATTCTGGAAGACCATCTGAATACGGCGGCGCAGGTCCGGCGTGCGGTCCGTTTCCGCCACGTCGATGGACGCGCCGTCGAACCGCACTCTGCCCGAGGTCGGCGCCATCAGGCCAACCAGCACGCTGGCGATGGTCGACTTGCCGCTGCCCGACTCGCCGACAAGGCCGACGGTTTCGCCCGGGCGGACCGCAAAGGAGACGTCGTTCACCGCGGGATCGTTGTGGACCTTCGGGCCGAACGGATTAAACGACCAACGTCTGCCGTAGCGGTAGGTCAGGTTCGCGACCTCCAGGATCGGTTTGCGGCTGTCCATATTCTTGGGCCGCGCGGGAGCTGGGGCGTCAATGCGCGGGATCGAGGACACCAACATTTTGGCGTAATCCGTCGTCGGCTCCTGAAAAACACGTTTCGACGCCCCCCGTTCGACGACCTTGCCGTCGAGCATGACCAGGACGTTTTCACACATATAGTCGGTCAGGGTCAGGTCATGGGTGATGTAGACCAAGGCGGTGCCCAGGCGGTCGCGCAGCTCCTTGACCAGTTTCAGAACCTGCATTTCCGTCGTCGTATCGAGCGCCGTCGTCGGCTCGTCCAGGATCAACAGGTCCGGTTGGCAGGCAAGGGCCCCGGCGATGACCACCCGCTGGCGCTGGCCACCCGAATTTTCATGGGGGAAGCGCTGATAGGTTTGTTCCGGATCGGGCAGGTTGGTTCGCTCGAACAGCTTCAGGGTATGCAGGCGCGCACCATGGGCGTTCAGTTTCTGATGGATGCGCGAGATTTCGTCGACCTGTGGGCCGACCCGCATGTGATAGGTCAGCGAGGTCAATGGATCTTGCGGCACCATGGCGATGCGTCGACCCCGAAAATTCCGGATCTCTTCGTCCGAGTAGGTCAGGATGTCGCGCCCGTCGAATAGGATTTCGCCGCCGATGATCTCGCCGCCCGGTCGGCAATAGGCCATCAACGCGCGGGCGATGGTCGATTTGCCGCAGCCGCTTTCGCCGACGATGCCCAGGGTCTCGCCCCGATCGACGGTAAAGCTCACTCCGTCCACCGCCATTGACGTTTCGCCGGTCGCAGAGTTGCGGTAGGCGACCTTCAGGTTCTTGACGTCCAGCAAAGGCATCGGTTCAGGCTCCATGCAGGCCGCGCGCGGCATCCAGGCCGAGCGCATTGGCCAGCCCGTCGCTGGCGAAGTTCAGGCCGACGACCAGGGTGCTGATGAAGACCGCTGGAAGCAGGACGAGCCAAGGTGCTGCATAAATCTGATTGACGCCTTCGGACACCATCAGGCCCCAGTCCGGCGTCGGCGGCGAAATGCCCAGGCCGAGGAACGACAGGGCGCTGACGATCAGGATCGCCGAGGAGGTGCGGATCGCGAATTCGACGACCACGACCTCGATGACGTTGGGCGTCAGCTCGCGCAGGATCACCGAAAGCGCCGCCTCGCCCCGCATGCGCGCCGCCTTGACGTAGTCGAGCGGCACCTGGGTCAGGGCCTGGGCGCGGATGGTTCGCACGGCGCCGGGGAAATAGCTAAGGCCAATGACGATGCTCAGCACGGTCAGCGAACGCCCGAAACCGATGACGAACAATGCCACGAACAGGATGCCCGGGATCGACAGCTTGGTATCGACGAGCCGCATCACGACGTCGTCGTACAAGCCGCCGATATAGGCCGCCGAGACCGCGATCAACGTGGCCAGGACGACCGCGCCCATGACGCCGATCATGGCGACGGTGATCGATGTCCGCCCACCCATCAGCAGGCGCGACAGGTAGTCGCGGCCGATGGTGTCGGTGCCCAGGATGAAATCCGCGTGGCCCGGGGCCAGCATCGGCGGTCCCGCCAACTGGGTCTCGCCGTAGGGGATCAGCATCGGCGCGAACAGGGCGATCAACAGATGCGCGACGACCAGTCCGACGCCGATGGCGGTGCCGGGGCTGTGGGTGACGACGGCGAGAACTTTGTTAACGCTGGCTGACATGGCTACGTACCCGGGGGTCAAGTGCGATGATGGCGAAGTCCGCCAGCAGGTTCATGAGAACCACCAGCAGCGCGCCGAGGAAGGCGATGGCCTGCACGACATGGACTTCGCGGGTGTCGACGGCCTTGATCAACTCGATCCCGAGGCCGGGATAGCCGAACACCTTTTCGACCACGATCAGGCCCGACAACACCCCGGCGACATAAAGCGCCATCGCGTTCAGGGTCGGGATGACCGACGCCGGCAGAACATGGCGAAGGACGATCCGGCTTTCGGGAATGCCGGACAGGCGGGCCCGTTCCACATAGTCGCTGTTCATGGCCTCGATGAAACCGGCCCGCAGCAGACGACTGAGATGGGCGACGTGGCCGATGATCACGGTGACCGCCGGCAGCAGGGAGACCGCCAGCAGTTCCATTGAGCTGGCGTCGCTGAATGCGGTGATCACCGCCGGGAACAGGGGCAACCAGACCGCGAACAGGATGATCAAGACCATGCCGATGACGAAGTCGGGGATCGAATAGCTGCGGGTCTTCCTGTCCAGTTTCGTACTTGCAGCCTTTGTTGCTTTCGTCAGATCGCCCTGAATAAGGGAAGTCTCTGGGACTTGTTGGCCGAAAACGAGCTCCCAGAAAAAATTTCAGCTTGGACGACCGATTTAGGGGTCGCGAAGTCGTTTAAGGGTGGTGTCCCGCCCCAGGGGCAGGGATGGCAAGGCGTAATTTTCGTATTGTACCCGCAGCCGGAGCATGTCGTCCTGAATCTCACAGCCCTGTATCAGGATAAAGCGTTCAAGGAGGCAATCGAACGGCATGCGAAGTCTATCGGAAATTTTTCCGATGGTATTGGTCGGTACATGAACACGCAATCTGAGGTCATTCTTGAAATTCCCGATCTCAGTGTCCCCGATGTTCACGCTCTCGGAGGTTTCTCAAGCGATCGGAATGAAGTTGCGAGATTGCTCTTCGGGAGGGTTCCATCATCTGACGAGATGGTGTGGTTTGACGCGGCTCTTGAAAAAACTGGCGAGCAGCTTGGCCCAGTTTGGATGGATGGCGAAGGGTTAAATCGTGTCGTCAAACGGATGCAGCCGCATGTCCAAAGCCTCAAAGTAATTAAGGCAATCCAACAATCCGATAAGGGTGAATGAACTGATTCAAGATGGGAAGCGTCCGCTTGCGTTTGTATACGTGCGCTCGCTATTTATCTTCCTTTTTAGTTTTTTTATCCCGGTTCCGAAGAAGGTCAAGGGTGGCTGAATAGTGGAGGTTATATGAAACACGAAGAATGGGGTTGAAGCAGCCGTTTGTAGTTTTAGCTGCGGGATAGCATCTCGCCAAAATTTATCGACCGAGCGTCATTCATCTCATTTCAGGCATATATCATTCTCTAGAACACAATCCGCGCCCCGCTTCCCGAAAGGGAGGTGGGACGTTTTGTTTGGAGAAAATGTCATGCAAGTTTTGATGCTACGTCCGCGCCATTTCTCGCTGAACTGTAAGAGTTGGTGAGGGCGGCATGCTACCTCGCCAAAACCTATACAAAGGGAGATGCGCCGCATGGCGTGCGGGAGTTCGGCTCTTCGCAGTTTTGACTTCCCTGGAAAATTAAATTTCAGCCACATCTGTCAAAATCTGGAGAGTTTCTGTTCTAGGTTTTGACAGCGTGTGATGGCGTGGCCGTCCGGTCGCGCCCCATGAAGTTTGAATGCGCTATAGGAAAAATTCTCGGTTTCGTTGTACGATTCCATGGGCTCTGGGGGGCTTTCGATGCCAGCGAAGCACAGCGATGCGTTGCCAAGGGAGAAGGTGTTGGTCCTCTACCAACGCCTAACCCTCGATATCAGAAAGCACTTCCAAGCCGATATCGCGAGGGACCTGGAATGTTCGCCCCAGACGGTTTCCCGTCTGGTCGATCTCATCGAGCGCCATATCGGCAAAGACAGCCATATTGAAAAAGGTTTGGAGGGCCGGCGCCGGTACTACCGGCTCTGCACGAAGAGCCAGGACAAAGCGCTGGGGATTTCGTCGGAAGAGTTGCATTTCCTCGCCGTGTGTCGAGACCTTGCGGCACCTTACTTGCCGGAGAGTGTTTTCGATCGTATCGGGCACTCGTTGACGCAGCTTGCTCTAACCTTGGGAGAGCAGTCCGTACCGGATTTGCCGCTCGGCTTCCGTAGTAAGGGCTATATCGATTATACGCCGCATCTGGGCACGATTTCCTGCCTGCGAACGGCAATGGAGAAGCGCCAGGTTTGCCGTGTGATCTATACGGCGGCGGGGCGGAATGAGCCGTCCGTATACCGCTACGCACCGGGACGCATCCTGGTGATGGGCGGTGCCATGTATGTGCAGGGCTACCGTCTGGTGGACGGCATGCTTGCGCCGGAGCGCCCGACCACTTTCTCCCTGCATCGGATTTCCGACATCGCGACGACAGGGGAATTCTTCGGCTTTGATGCGGCGGAGGGCGGCGCGCGCCGCTTCGGTTTGGACTGGCATGAGCCGAAGCGCATGAGCGTCAAGGTTGCCAAAGATGCGGCGGACTACGTTCGCGACCGTATCTGGAGCGACGACCAGGTCATCAAGAACCATCGAGACGGTAGCCTGACGCTGACCGTCACCACGACCAGTGAACGGGAGTTGCAGGCATGGGTCTGGAGCTTTGGTGGGCTGGCGCGTGTCCTTAATTCGACCACCTGACGGAGAGGCCGTAGATGTCTGATAAGCAGGAGCCCGGGGAAGCACTCTCCAAGGACGAAATGCCTTCAAAAAAGAGCAAGCGCGACAAGTTTAGGGAAGATGCTGTTCAGACCGGCGCAGCCCTTTCAACGGGCGAAACCGTTGGTCGCTACGGCAGCGCAAACTCCGAATTCATCAAGGGCTATACTGGCATCGACAATGAAACTGGTCAGCAGTTCGCCAAAGGCCTGAAAGATATCTCCAACCACAAGGTCCATCCGGACTATGAAACGCAGAATATCAAGCAGCAAGCTGGGTATTCTGCTGAGGTCGCGGCAACTAGCCGTGACAATGCCGAAGCCATTATTAACCGTTCGCGCAAACGGACACTGCGTAGCGATGATCATCCAGACTTCGGCAAAAACCATACTGTCGTTGATCGGGTGCAGGTACTGGATGGCAAGATCATCGGTGGCTCACAAAGCCAGATGAAATTCGTTGGAAATCGAGATGATTTATTCAAAAAAATAACCAAGCCAGATGGGGAGTATAAGCGCTATCGCGGCGTTAAGTTGGAACTGCCCTCAGAACAATACGAAGGTGCAGTCGAGCACTGCAAGAAACAGGCAAAAGAGCTACGCCACAATGCCTTGAGGGCCGAACAGGGTGGCAAATTGGAGACTGCGCAAAAATTACGTGAGCAAGCAAAAAACTATGATCAACTCGCCAAGAACGTACGCGATTCCGGCCTAACCACAGAAGATGTGATTTTTTACCGCAAACACCCCAAGATTGCGACCGCGAGGGACATCGCCTGGACCAGCCATCGGGCCGCCATGGAGGGTGCTAAGTATGGGGCACTTATAAGCGGCTCCATTTCACTGCTCACAAATGCTTTTGCCGTTGCGCAGGACAAAAAACAACTCAGCGAAGCCGCGAAGGACACGACGCAGGATACCGCCAAAGGTGCTGCTGTTGGCTATGGCTCGGCCTTTGCTGGAGCTGCGATCAAGGGGGTAATGCAGCAATCCTCCAAACAAACGATTAGAGCGCTGTCTAAAACCAATCTACCCACACTGGTTCTAAGTATCGTCATCTCATTAGGCAGCAGCATTAAAAGGTGCGTAGCCGGTGAAATAAGCGAAGAAGAACTGCTGGAAGAAATTGGGGAAAAAGGCGCGGGAATGTTGTCCTCAAGCATGATGATGGCGCTCGGGCAACTCGCGATCCCAGTTCCTTTCGCTGGCGCTGCAATCGGCGGAATCATCGGCTACAGCCTGTCTTCGATGTTCTATCAAAGCGCGTTGGAAGCTGCAAAGCAATCAAACGCAGCAAAGGCGAACTTGGTTCACGTCAGAGAAATAGAGGCGGCGGCCCGGGCCGAAATCCAAAAACAGCGTGCTGAGTTCGAGAGCTTTATTCAGCGTGAAATGGCTGACCTTCTGTGCGAGGCGCAGCAATTCTTTGCGATTTGTGACGATGATGCCGATGTAGATGTCTTCGCCGCCGGCATAAACCGTTTTGCAGAAGTTCTTGGCGCCCGCCTTCAGTTTAAAAGCCAGATGGAATTCGATGCTTTTATGGAGGACGAAGAAGCCCGACTGTGGTTTTGAGCGTGTAATTTCAGTTGCATGTTCTAATGCAATATTTGGAGGCTAGATATCTATCATGCTGCAAATGCTTACACCTGAACATCAGGCCATGTTTCTGGAAATCGCGAAACTCGTCAGCTTGATCGACGATGAATTGACGTTTGATAATAATTCTGAAGAAGAAAAATTATTTAATGACAATTTCGAGGGAATCTCATTTCTTGAAAATGAATATGAAATACAAACTATTCGTCGATTTTCACTTGAATGTGGAATAAATGAGGTCAGTTCGCCGGTGAAAAAACCTTCTAAAAATACCTCGTCATCCGAACTAATTTCTGGTGCGGACAAAATTCCAAAAATGTTGCTGATTGCAATCGGTTGCGGCGTTCTCAAAAAACACCTGAACGATCCGGGCGAGCGATTGCATGCGGGCATTGGGATTCTTCGTAACATTGTATCAGGCTGCGTTTTGCCCGAAGCAAGCGAGGCCGTGCAAAACGAAGGCGAAGACGAGGGCGAGGAGAACCCGTGCCCCTTTACAGTGACCGTAGCCAAGGTGATGTTGTTCGAATTGATGCTTCTGGCAATGGCGGGAGGTGAAATTTCTGATTCTCAATGGTGCTTGATCGAAGAATTCGCAAATCTTGTCGGCGTTGAGCATTTCGTTCTTGAAGACCTTCGGGAACGTGCTGTCGCGACCAATAAGGAAGCCAGCCGAACCCTCGCGTTAATTCTCGAATAAACGGGAGATGGCGGAATGTTGCCTTTAGTCCTGTTGGGCGGCGTAGGCTTATACGGAGTCGCCAAGACCATTTCGGCGGGAGTTGATCATTTCGACGCCAGCCAAGTTAATGATAGCGCCCAGGCTGTCATGAGTAAGTCGCTTAACCGGTTGGAACGGCAACGCAAGAACACAGCTATCGTTGTTGAAGATTTCGGCGCGCGCAAACTGCGCGCCTTCAATGGTGTGATAGAGGAATTCATCCGCGTTTATGGCAGGCTGAAAAACATTGAAACAATTGCTGGCCCTGAAATAGATAGAATGCAGCTTTGCGACGCGCCGGCTCACTTGCTTGAAGACCTGAAGAACGAATATCAGGCATTGCAGGATGCCGGATTGGCGTTTGGAGCCGGCCTGTGCGGTGGGGCTGCGCTTGCATTTGGCGCCTACAATGGAACAGTGATTTTGGCAAGTGCCAGCACAGGCACCGCTATTTCCACCCTGAGTGGAGCGGCTGCGACGAATGCCACATTGGCTTGGTTAGGCGGTGGCTCAGTGGCTGCGGGCGGTGGCGGTGTGGCTATGGGGGTGATGGTATTGGGGGGGCTGGTTGTAGGACCGGCATTGGCCATCTTCGGTCATATTCTCGGACACAAAGCCAAGGCAGCACAGGCGAACGCCGAGAGCAATTTGGAGAAAGCAACGACATTCTCCGACGAAGCAAGACTTACTCAGCGGAAGCTGAAAGCCATTCAAGATGTCACGATGTTGGCAAATGGAATTTTCAGTAAAACATCTTCGCAGTTACGGAGATCAGTCAACGTGCTCAAAAAAATAATTGAAGACCGTGGTGTCGATTATACTTCTTATTCCTCCGAAGATCGCGAGGAGGTGTTCCGCTGTGTCAAGTTGGCATTGATCGTCAAGGCTATGATTGATACGCCAATCTTGGAAGATGACGGCAATTTGGTGATGTCCACGGAAAAGCGGTTTAGATATCTCGAAAGCACCCTCCTTGTTCCTCCGCAACCTGCTCGAGAAAACGCTCAGGCACGGTGAGTGATTTAAGATTAAAATTTTGATCGCGAAAATATCCGTCAAAATCTGGGGATAGGCGCCTGTAATCTGTGATGGATACAGATAGCAGGAGGGTTTGCTCATGTTTCGTTTTGTCGGGTTTCTCGTGGTTACTGGCTTCGCTGTTTACGGGGCTGGGCAATTCGTTAAACGCCACGTCGTTTCCGTGAAGGCGGCTGCGAGCGCTTGATAGGTGTGAAAACTCGCACCGCGTTTTTTGATGCATTTGATCTCGCGATTGTTTGATGGCGTCACAAGGTGCGTCAGATGGCGTTGACAGGGATGACGCTCACCCCTGTCAACGCTTTGAGGCGGATGTAGGTCACTACCCCAAGTTGGGATTGGTAACGTAGATGAGCCCCTTACTGATGTAAGCGCCTTGCACGTAACCATGCCGACTAAGAACATCGAGACCGGCGCGGACCTGAAACACTTTATGCCGGTTGCTGCCGACTCCCCGCAGGGCCAGGCGTTCCGTAAAATTCAGGTGGCGATGTCGCCGAAGCCATTTGAGGATCAGCGGCGCATGGGAGACTCCGTCGCGTGTTGATTCGTCGAATGCGGCATGTGCATGAAGCCGAAAGTAATCCGCGAATGCTGTACCGCATTGCATCGACTCGGCGTCGATTGGATGGTTCTGCGGAGATGGGCATTTCATAAGGTGGACTGCACCTGCCAATCGCACGGCATGGCCCGGCAGCTTATTCAAGAATGCTTGGTATCCACCCGCTCCGTCGTGCGCGCTCTCAACATAGAGACCTCGGCAGTACTGGGAGAAGCGGTCGAATTCGGCTTTTGCTTCGGTACTAACGTCGAGCGTGTGGATTGTCCGCATGCCGTCTTGACCGGCCGGTCGTTGAATCTTCAACAGGTCGCGAATAAGCTTTTCGTACCAATCAGCAAGATGGATGGGAACCTCTGAAACAAGTGGGATTTCCAACGGTGTCCAAGACGGGGCAATGAGAGGCAAGACCCTCGGCACTAGCCCGTGTTCCACGAGGTCCGTATTGGTATAAACAGCGTTGAATACGTTCGGCTGCACTAGGTTGCAGATCGCGGCGATTGGAGATTGAAGGCGAACCGCGCCTTGCGTCCGCGTGTCGGATGCAAATGGCTCTCCCGTATATGCCTTCAGCACGATGTCATCCCGACTGGACGGCAGCCGGTTTTTCCAAATTCCTCCTTCAGCTTCGAAGATGCCGATTGCTTCGCCCTGAACGGTCATTTCAAAGGCAAGCGCTTCAGGCGTTGACGTGTCCACGAGAAGGCGGGGAAGGCTAGGGCAATCCCTGGCTGACTTGCGAAGACTCTCAATGGCTTTCAAATCGTCCGCCAATGCCGCACGTGCGAGGTCAACGGCCCCCAACTCGGCAGTCTTTTTTTGGAGCTGATCCGCGAACGCCGCTTCGGCTTTCTTAACCGCAGCGTTCAAGATATTCCGATCATTCACCGAGCCATTCTCGATGTACGCAGCCTGCATTTCAGCCTGAACCGAAATAAGCACGGCACGGAAGAACTCAACGATTGCGCTCTTCCGTTGCCCGGAAGGGGCGCTGACGAGAATGTACTCGGTCAAGGCTTCCGTATGGTTGTCAGCCAAGCGCACTCGAAAGTTCCCCCGCGCGGCGATGAATACGGCGGCGAACAGGCAGGCGAGAGCGATTTCCGGATGCACGCCGATTGTCGAGGCGCTTGATGTGACCAAGTCGCGGGCGGATTGGGGGAGACGGTGGATCGGCAAAGGGGCCTGTACTGCTGGGGACTGAGGCAACGGATAAACAGGCCGCTGTGAAAGTTGATAGCGAACAGCATCGAGAATCTGGATGTCTGCGGGGGTAAAGTCGTTCATCTGCCTTACTCCTTTGCAAAGCCGGATGACGTCTGGAAGGTTTCCAGGTCAGAGAGGAATCGCTGGAGGTCTTCGGCTAAGATTATTGTCCGATTTCCGCACTTTCGGGCGGGCAATTCGCCAGATTTCAGCCTTGAATACAATGATGTGCGACCTAGCGCCGAAATAGTAGACGCCTCATCGACGGTATAGGCGAGACGGGCAATGTTGTTAGGGCGTTTATGTTGCAACTCGGCGGCTTGTTCCGAGTTGAGTGTTTGAGCAGGGCTGTTAACCGACTTGTTCATCATAGCTCCTCAGTGCGCCGGCAAATTCGGCGCAAGCTAGGACCGCCCGCCCATAAGGCGGGCGGCCACAGGTAAAATTGGGGGATGTCGTTCGCGATCGATGAGGAGCGAGGAGTTCCAACTTAACCTGCTGTCCACCTCATTTAGGGCAGCGGATCGTGTGCGTAAGCCGGAACATCCTTGGCCTCGGGGCGCGTTAGCGTCCTGGCCGGATCAGATCATGAGCGAATTCCGGATTGAATGGGCTCCGGAACGCTTTTCGTATCGTTAAGTTGGGGCGTCAGTATGGCCTGACCCCCTAGAATGTGTGTGTGGCTGACGATGCCGAAGCGTCGAAGCCTTCGTGTGTATGGCAAGAGCTCAAAGCTATGCCCTGATGAGCGAACAACGAGAACCATTTGGGCACGGGATGAACGGACCGCAAGTGGGAGCGTTAAAATTTTTTCTTGGCTGCTCTGAACCTTTTAACGACCGTTATTTGGAAGGGAGACCTATCAGCGTTTCGCGTCGCAATGCTCTGCCCAAGCCTCCATCAGTTTGACCCGCTTATCGAACATATCCCCGCGCCGATAGGCCGCTTCCACCTTGTTGCCCACGGCATGGGCAAGCGCCATTTCCGCCACCTCGCGAGAGAAGTTGGTTTGTTCAGCGGCCCAGTCCCGGAAGGTCGAGCGGAAGCCGTGAACGGTGATGTCGGTGCGTTTCATGCGGCGCAAGGTCGTGAGCAGGGCCATGTTGGAAAGCGGCCGGCGGGGCTTGCCGCCGGGGAAGACAAAGTCGCCGTCTCGAACCTCCTGCATATCCTTTAGAATTTCCAAGGCGGGTTTGGAGAGTGGGACGCGATGTTCCTTGTCGGCTTTCATGCGTTCGGCGGGGATCGTCCAGAGGCCTTTCTCCATGTCGATCTCCTGCCAGGTCGCGCCGATGACTTCGCCTGTCCGCGCGGCGGTCAGGATGGCGAACTCCAGGGCGCGGGGCGCGATGCCTTCCTGAGCGCGCAGGGCCTTTAAGAACGCACCGATCTTGTCATAAGGCAGGGCCGAATGATGGCCTGCCTTCTGAACCTTGCCGCGCGCCGGCAACAAGTGATCGAGATGTCCTTTCCAGCGTGCCGGGTTTTCCCCCGTCCGGTGCTTTCGGACGGTGGCCCAGTCCAGGATCGCTTCCATGCGCCCGCGCACCCGGCTGGCGGTTTCGGTCTTGGTTGTCCAGATGGGTTCCAGAACTTTCATGACGAGCCCGGTGTCGATGGCATCAACCGACAGGGCGCCGATGGTCGGATAGACGTAGGTCGTCAGTGTCGAGTTCCACTGGGCAATATGCTTGTCGTTTTTCCAGCCGGCTTCATGGGCCTTGATATAGGCCTTGGCGCATTCCTTGAATGTCATGGCTTTCAGGGCCTCGGCCTTGGCGGCAAGTTTGGTTGCCTTTCGGTCCTCGATAGGGTCGATGCCTAGCCGCACGAGTTGGCGGCAGCGCCGCGCCTCTTCGCGGGCTTCGGCCAGGCCAACCGTGTGCAGCGGCCCAAGTCCCATGTCGCGCCGGTGCCCGGAAAGCATGAAGCGATAGATCCAGGTCTTCACGCCTGCCTTGGTCACTTGCAGGTAAAGTCCGCCCCCGTCACTGTGCATGCCAGGCTTCGATTGGTTGCGGACAGCGACCGCCGACAGCTTCCCGATCTCACGTGCCATTCAATTTACCCATCAATCAACCCATCATAGATGATTGATTGTAGGCGAACGTCGGTGAACAAGGAAGGTTATTCGTGGGCAAAAACTCCCGCATACACGGGAGTTTTGTGGCCTTTGGCGAACAAGCGCGAATGTCGGGGAATGGAAAAATGGCGGAGAGGGAGGGATTCGAACCCTCGGTACGCTTGCGCGCACAACGGTTTTCGAGACCGCCCC
>CAXGUG010000068.1:0-22057 GCA_964012715.1 uncultured Rhodospirillaceae bacterium
CGCCGGTACGGACAATGGCGACGGCACCTGGACGCTGTCCGGCGATCAACTGGACGGCCTGACGGTGACCCCGGCAGCCAATTCCGACGAAGACTTCGAACTGACCGTCACGGCGACGACGACCGAAGGCGAGAACGGCGATACCGCGACGACGACCGGCACCATTGCCGTCTCCGTCGATCCGGACGCCGATGCGCCGACCCTGGTGGTCGACAATGCGACCGGCAACGAAGACACAGCGATCCCGCTGACGATTTCGTCCGAGCTGACCGACACCGATGGTTCGGAAACCTTGTCGGTGACGATCTCCGGCGTTCCCTCCGGTGCGACCTTGTCCGCCGGTACGGACAATGGCGATGGTTCCTGGACCCTGACCCCGGATCAGCTCGAAGGGCTGACCGTGACCCCGGCGACGGATAGCTCTGATGACTTCCAGTTGACGGTGACCGCAACCACGACCGACGGTGCGGACACGGCGACTGTGTCCGAAACCCTGGACGTGACCGTGCAGGGCGTGGCCGACGGTGCGACCGTTGTGGATACCTCGGCCGCCGGTTCGGAAGATACGGCCATTCCGTTCACTGTCGACGTGTCCGAATTGGATACCGACGGCTCGGAAACCTTGAGCGTGACCCTGTCGAACATCCCCGAGGGTGCGATCATCACCCGCAACGGCGAACCGGTTGCCGTCAACGAAGACGGCTCGGTGACCCTGGGCGAGGGCGAATTGGACGGCCTGGCGATCACGCCGCCGGAAGATTACTCCGGTTCCTTCGATCTGACCGTTTCGGCGCAGACGACCGACGAGGGCGACGTATCCGAAGTGACCACGGGCTCTGTCTCGATCGATGTGTCCGGTGCGGCTGATGGCGCGGATCTGAATGTCTCGGATGCGTCGGGCAACGAAGATACCGCCATCGACCTGCCGATTTCGATCGACAAGGCCGACGCCGGAGAGACGGCGGAAATCACCCTGTCCGGTATTCCGGAAGGGGCGACCCTGTCCAACGCCAACGGCCCGATCACGGTCGTCGACGGCGTTGCGGTGCTGAGCGAAGCCGACTTGGCCGGTCTGCAGGTGACCCCGCCAGCCGATAGCGGCGCCGACTTCCAGATCGGCGTGTCGGTGGTGACCACGGACGGCGAAAGCACCTCCGAGCCGACAACCGGTACGATCTCGGTCGGTGTCGATGCGGTTGCCGACGTTCCGACCCTTGAGGTCGGCAGTGTCTCCGGTTCCGAAGACAGCGCTATCCCGCTGAATATCTCGGCGGGCCTGACCGATACGG
This sequence comes from uncultured Rhodospirillaceae bacterium, assembly GCA_964012715.1. GTDB lineage: Bacteria > Pseudomonadota > Alphaproteobacteria > Rhodospirillales > Casp-alpha2 > UBA1479. The sequence goes on from CAXGUG010000068.1 coordinate 1,290, forward strand.
ACGGCTCGGAAGTTCTCAGCGTCACCATTTCCGACGTGCCGGTTGGCTCGACGCTGACACTTGGCGACGGGTCTTCCTTCACGGCGACCGAAGGCAACACGACCTTCCTGTTCGCGGGTGACCAGATCGAAGGTCTGTCCATCACCCCGCCGGAAAACAGCGACGACGACTTCACCCTGAACGTCATTGCGACCTCGCTGGATACCGATCCGGAAACCGGTGCGGTGACGACCAGTTCGGTCGAGGGCTCCATGGCCGTCAGCGTCGATCCGGAAGCGGATGCGCCGACCCTGACGCTGGACAACGCGGCCGGCACGGAAGACCAGCCGATCGCCCTGAACATCGATGCGGGCCTGACCGACGACAGCGAAGTTCTGTCGGTCACGATCTCGGGCGTGCCGGAAGGCGCCTCCCTGTCCGCCGGTACGGACAACGGCGACGGAACCTGGACGGTCGATCCGGCCGATCTGGAAGGCCTGACGGTTACCCCGGCGGCCAACTCCAACGAGGACTTCTCGCTGACGATTACGGCGAACTCGACGGAATCCGATGGTTCGACGGCAACGACCAGCTCGACCCTCAGCGTGGCCGTGACCGGCGACGCCGATGCGCCGACGTTGTCCGTTACCTTGGGCGAGGGCACGACCTCGACCGGTGGGACGGGTGGAACCGGCGGTGAAGGCGGTGGCTACGTCATCGACACCAGCGGCGCCATCGACCTGACCGGTAACAATGCCCAGAACCATCAAGGCACCAACGGTGACGATACCTTCGTTGTGGATCGCAACCTGAACCAGAACGAAAACTTCAACATGCAGAACGGTGGCGACACCGTGGTCGTCAACGGCAATACCGCCGGCGGTACCAACTTCAACATGGGGAACGGCGCCGACACGGTCGTCATCAACGGTGACATCGGCGGCAACACCAACGTCAACGGCAGTGGCGCGGATGACGTGCTGATCCTCGGCAAGTCCTCGGATCACTACCAGTTCCAGAACTACACCGAGAGCGCCAGCGGCCTGATCAATACCCAGATCATCGATCTGGATACGGGCCAGACCCTGACCGTCAACAACATCGAAGCCATCGGCTTCGGCGACGGGACGTTCCGCGGCAACGAAGATCTGCTGCCGGACTACAACGCCGGCGGTGAGGACATCGTGACCTATCCGCTCAACATCGCGTCCGAGTTGACCGATACGGACGGTTCGGAAACGCTGTCGATCACGGTATCCGGCCTGCCGGAAGGGGCGACCCTGTCCGCCGGTACGGACAACGGCGACGGCACCTTCACCCTGACGCCGGAACAGCTGTCGGGTCTGACCCTGACGGTTCCGGCTGGTGAGACGGACTTCAACCTGTCCGTGACCGCGACCTCGACCGAAAACGACGGCGATACCGCCAGCGTTTCGACTTCGGTCGGCGTGGACGTGCCGGACCCGGTTGCCGATGCGCCGACCCTGGACGTTTCCGATGCTTCGGGCACGGAAGATACGGCCATTCCGCTGACCATCGATGCCGGTTTGACCGACGCCAATGAAAGCCTGAGCGTTACGATCTCCGGTATTCCGGACGGCGCGGTGCTGAAGTCGGGCGATACCGTTCTGACTGTCGAGAACGGCGAGATCACCTTCGAAGACGGTAACGTGCCGGACGATTTGACGATCACCCCGGCGGATGACTCGAACGAAGACTTCTCGTTGACGGTCACCGCGACCTCGACCGAGGTCAACGGCGATACGGCTGAAACCTCCTCGACCCTGAATGTCGCGGTCGCGGGCGATGCCGACGCGCCGACCCTGACCGTCGACCTGGGGGCGGGTGTTCCCGCCGGTGGCGACGACGGTACGCCGGAAGTTCCGGGCAGCGTTTCGATCACCAACATGGGCAGCCAGTCCGCCGGTTATGACAGCAGCTATGGCTACTATGTTATCGGGGAAGACGGCACGCCGCAGTCGGGCGAAATCATCTGGGCCAACGTCAAGGACGATGTGGGCGATACCTTCACCCTCGATGGTGTCGATCCGGAAGACATCGGGTTCTTCATGATCCCGAACGGCGACGACATGAACAACAACCTGTACAACGGGATGAACGTGACGTTCACCCAGGATAACAACGGCAATTGGCAGGCCGTGGGCCCGAACGGTGTGGCCCTGCAGGGCGCCAGCGCCCCGGCGTTGTTCGATGACGCATCCCTGAACGCCAACAACTTCGACTACACCCAGGACAACAACACCTCGGGCAACCAGAACTGGGAAGACCTGGTCGGCGGCGGTGACTATGACTTCAACGACGTCAACGTGAATGTCAGCACCGTGGCGACCCAGCCGGGCACGCCGGGTACGGGTGACGCGGTCGTTGAATATCCGCTGGATATCAATGCGGCTCTGACCGATACCGACGGCTCGGAAACCCTGACGGCGACCATCTCCGGTATTCCGGAAGGGGCGACCCTGACGCTGTCCGACGGCACGGTTCTGACCTCGACCAGTGTTGACGACACCTTCGACCTGACCTCCGGTCAGTTGCAGGACATCACCTTGTCCGTTCCCGCCGGTTCGACCGACTTCGACCTGTCCGTGACCGCGACGGCCACGGAAAACGACGGTGACATGGCCAGCGTCAGCACCTCGGTCGCCGTGGATGTGCCGGAAGTGGCGGGCCCGGACCTGACGGTTGCGGACGCCCAGGGTAACGAAGACACGGCGATTTCGCTGAACATCGCGGCGGCCTTCGAAGGCGGCAGCGGTGGTGGCGAGACCACCGGTTCCTTCTACCTGCTGGAAGAAGGTTCCGACTCCGTCCTGCGCATCGGCCTGGACGGCTCGGTCGAAACCATCGTGACCGAAGACGAGATCGAAGCCCTGACCGGCAAGAGCGATGCCGACTTCAAGGATATGTCGGTCGTGACTGACGGTGACGGCAACGTGTTCTTCACCGAAGCGAATAGCGACTCGATCCTGATGAAGCCGGCCGACGGCGGCGATCTGGAGGTTGTGGCCTCGAAGAGCGCGATCATGCTGGCGACCGGAGAAAACTCCGCCGATCCGCGCGGCCTGGTCGTGGGAAGCGACGGCAACCTGTACATGACCGATCAGACCAGCAACTCGCTGGTGCGGATCGACCCGGCGACGGGGCAGGCGACCGTGGTTGCGACGGAACAGCAATTGGATGACCTGTCGGGTATTCGCGACATCGACCTGGAAGGCGGCATGATCGCGTCGCCGGACGGCAAGATCCACTTCGTCTCGGCGGGTGACCCGGATGCGGTCTTCACCTACGACATCGCGACTGGTGACTCCTCGGTCCTGTCCAAGGATTGCGGCTTCAACGATCTGGACAGCTACATGACCCTGGCGCCCAACGGCGACATCATCGTGATCGACGAATCCGGTGATCATCAGGGCGCGTTCGACAACATCTACCGGATCGATGCCGAAACCGGCGAGGTCTCGGTGTTCCTGTCCAATCAGGAACTGCGCGACGTGGTTGGCCATTCGGTCGATCTGGAAGGTGGTGTTTCCTTCGATGCCGACGGCAACTTCTACATTGCCGAGGAACAGTCCGACTCGATCTACAAGTTCACGGCGACCAATTCGGAAACCGGCGCCGTCGATCCGGCATCGGGCGAGGTCTTCGTCAGCAAGGCGGACCTCTATGATCACTATGCCAACGGCACCAACGCCGACCTGGAAGGCGATCTGCACTTCGCCCAGATGATCGCGGATGGAGACGACAGCCTGTCGATCACCATCTCCGACATCCCGGAAGGTGCGGTTCTGTCGGTCAACGGCACGCCTGTGACCGTGACCGATGGCACGGCTGAACTGACGGCAGATCAACTTTCCGGTTTGACCATCACGCCGCCGGAAAACTCGGACGAAGACTTCTCCTTGACCGTGACCGCCACTGGTACGGCGGCCAACGGCCAGGAAGTCAGCTCGACCGCCAGCCTGAACGTAACGGTCGATGCCGTCGCCGACGCGCCGGTTGTGACTGCCGAGGATGCTTCCGGCTACGAAGATCAGCCGATCGATCTGGACATCACCGCGGCCCTGACCGACATGGACGGTTCGGAATCCATCACCGGGATCACCATCTCGGGCCTGCCGTCCGGTGCGACCTTGAACCACGGCACCTACGATGCCGGTTCCGACAGCTGGACGCTGGAACCCGCCGACCTGGTCGATTTGCAGTTGAACCCGGCGGCCAATTCCAACGAAGACTTCCAGCTGACCATCACCGCGACCTCGACGGAAGCGGACGGTGGCGACACGGCGGTCGGTTCGGTGACCATGGATGTCGATGTCACCGGTGTAGTCGATGACTTCACCGTGACGGTCGACGATGCCGAGGGTGCTGCCGGAACGTCCCTGCCGCTGGATATCTCGGTCGGTCTGACCGATCTGGACGGCTCGGAAACGGTCAGCGTCACGATCTCTGGCGTGCCCGAAGGCGCGACCCTGAACCACGGCACCTACGATGCGCAGTCGGATAGCTGGACCCTGTCCGGCGACGACCTGGAAGGCTTGGAAATCTCGTTGCCGGAAACCGCCGGTGGCGAAACCTCCGGCTCCCCGGAAACCCTATACTCGCAGAATTTCAACAGCCTGCAGGAAGGGGCGACCAGCGCCGGTGGCGCCAACGGCTTCTCGACCGATGCGTCGAACGCCGATACGGGCAATTATCACGGTGTCGATGACGACCGGTATGAGTTCTCCAAGACGGATACCAACGGCTATGACGGCGAAGACGCCTTCATGACCTGGAACAGCGCGCCGATCGATATTTCGGGCCACGACGACGTGTCCTTCAGCTTCAAGCTGGACGGGCAGGGTGGTCTGGACAGCAGCGGTGCCTATGCCGACTTCTTCCGCGTGATCGCGGTGGTCGACGGTGTGGAACACGAGCTGATGACCCAGAACGGCGACGTCTGCAATCAGACCTTCACCCTGGATGACATTCCCGAAGGGGACGAGTTGATCATCCGGATGGAGGTCAAGACGACCACGACCGATGAAGTCTACAAGATGGACAACCTGCAGGTTTCGGCGACCCCGGTTGCTTCGGAGCCGCTGGAAAGCTTCCAGCTGAACGTCGAAACGACGGTCACGGAAAGCGACGGTGCTTCCGAAACCGTGTCCCATGACCTGGACGTCACGGTCGTCAGCCCGGACGACGAAGCATCGGCCCCGACCCTGACGGTGACGGAACAGGCCCCGACGACCGAAGATGTCTCTGTGGCGCTGAACCTCTCCGCCGCATTGACCGACACGGACGGCTCGGAATCCCTCAGCGTGACGTTGTCCGGTATCCCGGACGGTGCGGTGCTGAAGGCCGGCGCGGAAGTGCTGACGGTCGAGAACGGCTCGATCACCTTCGAAGACGGCATGGTTCCGGAAAACCTGTCCCTGACCCCGCCGGCTAATTCCGATGCCGATATCGAACTGACGGTCACCGCGACCTCGACGGAAGCCAACGGCGGCGCCACGGCGACCAGCACGGCGACCATCGATATCGACGTCGCGGCCCTGGCTGATGTTCCGACGATCACCAATGTGACCGTTGGTGCGCCGGTCGTGACCGAGGGTACGGAAGGCACCGCCGAGACGGTGACGATCACCTCTGCCAACTTCGGCGAGGAAGGATCGGGCTTCACTGTTATGGGCCGGACCATCAATTGGGACGGCAGCCTGTCCGAAGCCTCGACGGATAACGTGTCGACCAATGGCTCGCCCATCGGGTTCGGCGTTGCCGGCAATTCGTCGGGCGACTATTCCGAAATCGGCTACAACAGCTCGAAGGGCGTATCCGAGGAATTGGTCGTCAACTTCGACGACGATGTATCTTCGGCCGATGTCTCCTTTGCCTGGATGCACTCGGGCGAACAGGCAACCTACAAGCTGTATCGCGACGGCGTCGAAGTCGGCACCGGCACGGTCGACGGGGTGACCGATTGGGTCGATGAACCCGTCACCCTGACGGCTGCCGATGGCGGCAACTTCGATCAGGTGGTGTTCTCCGCCCCGGGTTATGAAGACGACTTCCTGATCAATTCGATCAGCTTCGAGGCCGGTACCGACGCAACCCAGAACGTTGCCGAATACCCGATCGACATCACCGCCAGCCTTGCCGATACCGATGGTTCGGAAGCTCTGTCGGTGACCATCGGCGGGATCCCGGACGGTGCGACCCTGTCGGCCGGAACGGACAACGGCGACGGCACCTGGACGGTGTCGGGCGGTGATCTGGAAGGCCTGAGCCTGTCGGTGCCGTTCGATGACGAGGTCGAAGCCTTCGACCTGTCGTTCACCGCCACGGCGACGGAACAGTCGAACAACTCGACGGCCAATTCGACGCCGGTAACAGTGTCGGCGGAGGCCGTGGTCGAAGAAGTCCCGACCTATGACCTGGATGTTTCCGCGTCGATGGGCGAGGGCGCGATCAGCGAGGCCGACGACGCCATCGTGTTCGATCTGGACGTCACGGCGACCGGTAACGGCCAGCCGCTGGGCGAGGATGCGACGATCACCATCTCGGGCATCCCGAACGGTGTCAGCCTGTCTGCCGGGACCGACAACAACGACGGCACCTATACCCTGACGCCCGCGCAGTTGAGCGGCCTGCAGGTTCTGGTGTCGGATGCGGTCGCGACCGACTTCTCGCTCGAAGTCACTGCTTCGGTTGGCGATCAGTCTGCGTCGGCGAGCGATGTGTTGGCCGAGGTCGATCCCTCGCTGTTCTACGAAGTTGGCGAAGAGAACTTCAACAACGACGGCGCCGTCGGCAACGACACGTCCAAGGACAACTGGACGGGTGATTGGCAGTCCGAAACCTTCGCCGGCAGCACCAAGAACGACGATCTCAACTCCGGTGGCGGCGGTGACACGCTGTACGGCGGGGCCGGGAACGACGATCTGACCGGTAGCTGGGGCGACGATACGCTGTATGGCGGTTCGGGCAACGACGACATGATCGGCGGCAGCCAGGACGATACGCTGTACGGCGGTTCGGGTAACGATGAACTGCAGGGCGACTCGGGTGCCGACACGCTGTACGGCGGTTCCGGCAACGATGAGATCGAAGGCGGTAGCCAGGACGATCTGATCTTCGGCGGCTCCGGCGATGACGAAATCGACGCCGGCACCGACAACGACACCGTCTACGGTGGTGCCGGTAACGACGAAATCGAAGGCGGCAGCGGTAGCGACACCCTCTACGGCGGCACTGGCAACGACGAGATCGATGGTGGTACCGACAACGACTTCCTGCACGGTGGTTCCGGCAACGACGACATCACCGGCGGCAGCGGTAGCGACACCATCTACGGCGGCACCGGCAACGACGAGATCGATGCAGGCTCCGACAACGACTATGTCGACGGTGGTTCTGGCGATGACGAGATCAACGCCGGTACCGGTGACGACATCGTCCACGGCGGCGCGGGCAACGACGAGATCCTTGGCGACTACGGCAACGACCAGTTGTTCGGTGGTCTGGGTGACGACTATCTGTCCGGCGGCGGCGGGAACGACATCCTGTCCGGCGGCGCTGGCAACGACGTGCTGAACGGTGGCGACGGTGCCGATACCTTCATCTTCGACGCCGACAGCGGCCACGACATCATCGAAGACATCATGATGCAGGACACGCTCGAGTTCCAAGGCGAGCAGTTCGATATGAACGATATGATCTTCTCGGAGAACGAGGACGGGGACGCCGTCATCTCCTTCGCGGGCAACGACGATATGTCGGTGACCCTGGAAGGGGTGAAGTACTCGGACCTGGATACCAACGGCGACGGCAATGCGTCGGAGGGTTACTCCGTCACGCAGACCGACGACGGGTTCACCGTGAATATCGACGAGACCTGACCACACCCCTCTTTGATCAGGTGACCGAAACTGAAAAGGCCGGGCGCATCACGCGTCCGGCTTTTTTTCTTGATGTGCTAGGTAAGCGGCCCTGGCGGGCTTTCGTTCCCTCGGGGATCAGCCCTGAGGAGCGTCGGATTCCGGCGGGTCGCGGAAGTGCGCCCATTTGTCCATGCCGCCCCGGTTCTCAAGGAAGTTCATGAGGGCGCTGACCGGCCGGTGATCGAACTTGCTGCCGGTATCCTGCATCAGGATGTCGAGAACCTTGCGGAACTCCATGGCGGGCCGCCAGGCGCGTGCGCTGGCCATTCCGACGAAGGCATTGGCCACGGCCAGGACCTGAGCCGTCGGAATGATCCGGTCACCGGAGATGTGGAAGCGCCCGGTGCCGTCCCAATGCTCGCCCATATGCAGCACGGTCTTGACCACCGGGCCTTCGAAGGTCACATCCTTGAGCAGGTCGGCGGTGACCAGATAGGTCGAAGCCAGCAGTTCCCGTTCCTCGTCCGTCAGGTTGCCGGTCTTGGTCAGCAGCTCGGGCGGCACGAAGATCTTGCCCAGGTTCATCAGGCTGCCGGCGATATCCACGGTGCGGATTTCCAGATCGGTCAGGCCCATTTCCTCGGCGATTTCGCGGGCGACTTCGGCCGTGCGCGCCGAATGGTGGGCAGAGTAGGGATCGCGGCGGTCGACGACGCTGACCAGTGTGTCGATCAGGTCGCGCATCATTCGTTCCGACCGGCGACGTTCGCGGGTCAGCTCGGAAATGTCCTCCAGCACCATCAGCACGCCCGGCGGGTAATCGCGATCGCCGCGCAGTGGGATGTGGTCGGATTTGATGACGTGAATGGCGCTCAGGTCGTCCGGATCCGCATCAGGGTCGGTAAAGGTCGAGATATGCTGTTCGCGCTCGAAGGTCCGCAGCACCCCGTTGTTGATCTCGGCCAGGCGCTGCGCCTTGATCGGACCGATGACGCTGGCCATCGTCTTGCCCATCATGTCCTCGGTGCCGATGCCCGACGCGTCCCCCGCCGTCTTGTTGGCGAAGGTGTAGGTGGTGTTGCCGTCCACCGCGACGATCTCGGTCGGTTGGCTGTCGGTCACGACCTTCATGAACTTGGTCATGTTGGAGAACCGCTCCAACGCGACCTTCATATCGGCCATGGCCTGTTTGGCGCGGACCGAGGCCCCATGCGCCCAGACGGCGAAGAACGAAACCGAGACGCCGCCGATAATCAGCAGCAGGACGATCAAGGTGGTGCGCAGGCGCGTCTCTGTCGAGGCCAGGGCTTCTTCGGTCGAAACCTTACGGACCAAGACCCAGCTGGGTACGTTGACGACGGCGCGCGAGGTCACAAGAACCTCGTCACCCGTGTAATCGCGTTTTTGCGAAAAGCCGCCCGTTTTCTCCAGGGCGAAGGCCGCGGCCAAGTCCGGGGTTTCCATCGCCATCTGACGTTCGAAGGCCTTGGTGCCGTCGGCCAGCGGGGTCAGGTATTCGACCGCGTTGCCGACCTTGCGCACGATGTAGCTTTCGGATGTTTTGGACAGCTCACCCGGCTGTTTCAGGCGCTTGAATAGGTCGTCGTTGACGACCTTCAGGCCGATCACCGCGCCGATGGCCTTGGCCCCGGTGCCTTCCTGGAGGCGGAAGACGGGCAGGACGAAGCCCATGGTCGGCTCGTTGGTCGGGCCTTTGTAGATGTCGACCACCGCCGGATCGCCCTGCAAGGCCAGCCGCACGGCGTCGCGGATGCGCTTGTTCATCGGCGGCATATCGGGCGTCGAGACGATGGCGTTCAGATTGACATCGACCAAGCCGATCCCGGCAACGCCCGGACGTTCGATATTGGCGGCAATCTCACCCACAGGCGGCGGGGCCTTGAAGCCCGTACGTTCGGCCGTGGCGATCAAAAGATTGCGCAGGAACCCGACCGAGGCGGAACTGCTGCCGACGCTGTCCAGGGCGTCCAGCGGGTCCGCAGGGGCGGGAGCGGGGGCCTGGGCAGCGGAATCGGCCGGTTTGTCCGTTGTCGCGGTCAAATCCGTCGACAAGGCCGCACCCAGGTCGCTATCGAGCGAGCCGAGCGACGGGACGGCGGTGACGTCGCCGCCTTGGTTGCCTCCGGCGGCCCCTTGTTTAGCGCCGGCGGCGGCTTCGGCCAGATACAGTTGAAGCGAGGCGTTTTGCGTCAATTCGCGCATATAGCCGAATTGTTCGTCGACCCATTGGTTCACGGCCGCGGCGCGGAAGTCTGCGACGATGCCCAGGCGAACCTGCCAGTTCAGGCGGTCGCGCTCGCGCTCCTTGTCGATGAACTGCAAGGTGAAGAAGATCGAAACGGCAATCGCCGCCGTGGCGGCGAACAGAATGCCGACCGCGACCTTGTTGAATTCGCGTTTTGCTTTTTTCGGTTTGGCCCCATCCGCGGGTAGTTGCGCATCGGCCGTCGTTTTTTCGGCTGTTTCCGCCATAATGCTCCCCAACGGGCGGCTTCCCTGATCGTTCCGGCATCTTAGAGACTTAACCCCTTGCGGCAAAGACGTTTTCCGACCATGTGAGGGTAATCACGGCAGGCGCGCCACTGCTTGTTTATGCTAATGGCGTGAATGTTGGCCGTGTCATGGGCGCGGATTTATAATGGCGGCCCCGCCTGTCGGTGGGGTTGGAGGCTTAATGTTCCTGTCGGTTTTACGCAAATTCGGTCTGTTGGCATTGGCGGCGGCATTTGCCGTCGGCTTGCCGGTGGCCGTGTCCGCCGCGTCGCCGCAGCCCAGTTTCTTCAACACCAAGGAAGTTCAATCCAGCGACCTGAAGCCGTTTACGAAATGGCTCGGCGCGTTGGAGCGGTTCTCCAAATCGCGCAAGGACAACCAGCCGGTTCAATGTCAGGCAGGGCCCGGAAAACTTCAGATATGCGGGAACAACGATTGGATCGAGTTCCTGAAAAGCATCAAGGGCATGAACAAGCTGGACCAACTGCGTCAGGTCAACGCCCGGATGAACGCGGCGACTTATGTCCAAGATAAGAACAACTGGGGACAGAATGATTATTGGGCGACGCCCCAGGAGTTCATGGCCCGGTTTGGCGATTGCGAGGACTACGCGATCATGAAGTACCTGTCCCTGCGCATGCTGGGATGGGACGACAATGACCTGCGGGTCGTCGCGGTCAAGGATCTGAACCTTAAGGTCGGCCACGCTATCCTGGTCGTCTTCATGACCGCGAAGTCAGGCGCGCGGATTCCCCTGGTCCTCGACAATCAGATCGGATCGGTGGTCAAGGCTTCGTCCATACGCCATTACCAGCCGGTCTTTTCCATCAACGAAAAATCCTGGTGGCGGCACCTGGGGTAGGGGCTTTAGCCGCGGCGCGGCCCCTGACGACGCGGCCCCTGTCGGCGCGGACCGTCACGGCGGTCGCCTTCGCGGCGGTCGTCCTGGCCTTCCGGCGGGCCGTCGTTGTTTTCGCGGCGGTCGCTTTCGCGCCGATCGCTCTGGCGTCGGTCGTCGCCACGCCGATCAGAATCCTTGCGGCGTTCCTCGTCTGCGCTCATTTCTTTTTTCCTTTTCCGGCGGCCTTTCGATTGTGGTCCGAAGGCCGTATATGACCTTAGAAAAATCGCGGGTTCGCGCCAAGGATTTCTAGTGGCGCGCCGCAAGTTGAGATAAAAGACGCCCCATGACGACGCAATCGAACCTTCCCGATCCGGTGGCCCGCCGCCGGACCTTCGCGATCATCTCGCACCCCGATGCCGGTAAGACGACGCTAACCGAAAAGCTGTTGCTCTTCGGTGGCGCCATTCAGGAGGCCGGGGCAGTCAAGGCGCGCGGCGAACGCCGCCGCGCCCGCTCGGACTGGATGAAGGTTGAACGCGAACGCGGCATCTCGGTCGCGTCCTCGGTCATGACCTTCGATTACCAGGGAAATACCTTCAACCTGCTGGATACGCCGGGCCACGAGGATTTTTCGGAAGATACCTATCGAACTCTGACCGCCGTCGACAGCGCCGTCATGGTGATCGATGCGGCCAAGGGGATCGAAGCCCAAACGCGCAAACTGTTCGAGGTTTGCCGCCTGCGCAACGTCCCGATCATCACCTTCATCAACAAGATGGACCGCGAAGCCCGTGATCCGTTCGACTTGATGGACGAGATCGAACAGGCCCTGGCCCTAGACGTGACGCCGGCCAGCTGGCCGATCGGCATGGGTAAGGGTTTCCTGGGCTGCTATGACCTGTTCAAGGACCGCTTGGTCCTGTTGTCCCGGTCCAAGGGCGAAAAGCCGGACGAAGGCGAAGCCTGCGAAGGACTGGACGATCCGCGCCTGGACAAGCTGTTGCCGGAACACGCGGTCAAGCAGTTGCGCGAAGAGGTCGAAATGGCCCGCGGTCTGATGCCGGAATTCGATTTCGAATCTTATCGCGAAGGGCACATGGCCCCGGTCTATTTCGGCAGCGCCCTCAACAACTTCGGCGTTCAGGAAGTATTGCAGGGGTTGGGCGATCTGGCCCCGCCGCCGCGTCCGCAGCATACCCGCGACCGCGACATCGACCCGGCCGAGACCAAGGTTTCGGGCTTCGTGTTCAAGATTCAGGCGAACATGGACCCCAAACACCGCGACCGTATCGCTTTCATGCGTCTGTGCTCGGGCAAGTTCCAGCGCGGCATGAAGATGAAGCACGTCCGCACGCAAAAAATCCTGAACATTCACAATCCCGTGCTGTTCCTGGCCCAGGATCGGGAACTGGCCGAGGAAGCCTGGGCAGGTGACATCATCGGCATTCCCAACCACGGCAACCTGCGGATCGGCGATGCGCTGACCGAGGGCGAGGATCTGGTCTTTACCGGCATTCCCAATTTCGCTCCGGAACTGCTGCAAAAGGTCCGGCCCGCCGACCCGATGAAAGCCAAGCATCTGGGCAAGGCCCTGCAGCAATTGGCCGAAGAAGGCGTCGGGCGGGTGTTCAAGCCGTCGATCGGGGCCGATTGGATCGTCGGCGTCGTCGGCGGCCTGCAGTTCGACGTTCTGGCCGACCGCATCCGCACCGAATACGACGTGCCCGTGCATTTCGAGCCGACGGAGTTGTATACTGCCCGCTGGATCGACGCCGACACGCCGCAGGCAATGAAGGCGTTCTTGGATACCAACCGGGCCAGCATGGCCGAAGACCACGAAGGAACGCCCGTGTTCATGGCGCGAAATGCCTGGCACCTGAACCACACGCAGGAAAACGCCCCGGGTATCCATTTCCACCGGACAAAGGAAAACGCGGGCGCGGCATGACGACGGACCCCTCAAAAGGTTTGGGGCCCGGCCACAACCGGGTTCTGTTGACGCCGGAACAGAAGGCCGCCGGGATCGAGCGCATTCTGTCCGAGCGGCCCGAGGGGGTTCCGTTCCGCGTTTTCGCTTTCGGGTCCTTGATGTGGAACCCGGAATGTCGGGTCCGCTCGACCTTTACCGCCACCGTTCACGACCATCAGCGCCGGTTCCAAATCTGGTCGACCCGCGCCCGCGGCACGCCGGAACAGCCGGGCCTGGGCCTGTGTCTCGTGCCCGAACCGGGGCAAGCCTGCCAGGGGTTGGTGCTGGAACTGGACGAAGACCACCTGGATGACGACCTGAAGGTCCTATGGGACCGGGAGCAGAACTCCGGCGTTTATCGGCCCAGTTGGATCCCCGCCGCCTCGGTCGAGGGGCCGGTGCTGGTCATGGCCTTCGTCGCCGTGCCGGAGCATCCCCATTACGTGCCGCCGATGCCGCGCGAACGGATGGCCGAGATCATGGCCCAGGCGCAGGGGCGATATGGCACCAATCACGATTATCTGGTGCGCCTGCTGGAGGTCATGGACCTGCTGGGCGCGGAAGACCCGGAACTGATTGCCCTGGACGAGAGCATCCGGGCCTGCTCAGGCTGCTGAAGCGCCTCGTTTCACCTGTTCCCGATGGTAGATGTACAGGCCCGAGCCCGCGATGATCGCGGCCCCGGCGAAGGTCCAGCCGTCGGGCCATTCCCCGAACACGACCAGCCCGGACGTCGCCGCCCAAATCAGGTTGGTATAGGTGAAGGGGGCGACGGCGGCGGCGGGCGCCATCGTGAAAGCCTTGATCAACGCGAAATGACCCAGGCAGCCAAACGCCCCGGCGCATAACAGCATCCCCCAGGCTAGCAGCGGCAACGGTGTCCAATAGAACGGAACCATGGCGGTCATGATCAGGCCGCCGACCAGGGCCGAGTAGAGCAGGGTCGTCAGAACGCTCTCGCTATGGCTAAGGAACCGGGTCGAGACCTGATAGAACCCGTGGGTCAGCGCCGCCAGCAGAGGGAGTAGGGCCGCCATCTGCATGGCTTCCCCGCCGGGGCGGATAATGACCATGGCCCCGGCGAAGCCGATCACCACGCCGGCCCAGCGGCGCGGACCGACCCGTTCACCCAGAACCGGCACGGACAGGGCCGTGACGACCAGGGGCGAGACCATCATGATCGCGCTGGCCCCGGCCAGGGGAACGTATTTCAGGCCGGTGAAGTAAAGCCCCGTGGTGACCAGCAGCAACAGCGAGCGGATCAGTTGCAGGCGCAGGTTGGCGGTGATCATCAACCGCCGTAGGCGCGGGGCCAGAACCACCGCCAGCACCGCGACCTGAAAGAAATATCGGCCCCACACGACCTGCACCACGGAGTGGGTTTTGACCAGTTCCTTGGCGATGGAATCCATAGTCACGAAACAGGCCATGGCCAGGATCATCCACAGTACGCCACGGCCGATGCTTTGCGTTTCCAGCGGTGCGGCAGGGGCATTGTGATCCATGCGGATTGGGTTCCAGGCAGCAGGGTTGCGGGTGTCTTGTCTTGGACTTGGACGCGGTCGGCGTCAATATCCGTCATCACAGTTGGTGCGATTGCGCGCGTTCTCGCCGCCATACATAGATGCCCGAGGCGACGATCACGGCAGCGCCTAGGATGGCCCAAAAATCGGGGCGTTCGTTGAACATCACCCAGCCCGCCAAGGCCGTCCAGATCAGGTAGGAATAGGTATAGGGGGCGACCACCGCCGCCTTGGTCCGGGCCAGGGAATGGATCAGCGTGAATTCGGCCAGGGCGCCGCAAATCCCGGCCAGGATCAACAGGCTGACTTGCGGCATCGATAGCGGCGTCCAATGAAACGGCACCACTGGGGTCATGATCAAGGCGCAGAACAGCACGCTGTAGATCAGGGTCGTCAGCACGTTGTCGTCGCGGGCGACGTAGCGGGTCGCGACCTGATACAGGCCGTGCAGAACGGCCGCGGCCAAGGGCCACAGCGCGGCAAGCTGCATGGCTTCCGTGCCTGGACGAATGATGATCATCGCACCGACGAAACCCAAGGTGACGCCCAGCCAGCGGCGAACGCCCATCGGCTCGCCCAGGAACGGCACGGCCAAGGCGGTGTAGGCCAGGGGCGACAGCATGACGATGGCTCCGGCCTCGGCCAGCGGCACATGGCGCAGGCCGGTCACGAAACAGATCGAGGTCGCGACCAGTAGGGCGGCGCGCAAGGCCTGTAACCCGAGCCGCCGGGTCACCAATAGGCGCGGCAGACCCCGCGCCATGATCAGGCCCAGCACCCCGGCCTCGACCACGTAGATGCCCCAGACGACCTGTAATGCTGCCTGTGTCTGCACCAGTTGCTTCGACAACGCGTCCATCAAGGTAAAAGCCGCCATCGCCGCCAGCATGTAGAGAATTCCGGCGCGGGCGTTGGCGGCTGCGGTGGCTTGGGGGGCGGGGTCGTTCATGGCCATGGATCAAAGGGCGTGTTGATGGCGCGGGGTGCGGTTCGGCAGTTTCCGGGGGGACAGGCTTCTGGTCAACGGTCGACGCGGCTCAACTGTGTTGCCCGGAGTTCCACAGTTATCCCGTGATGAACATTATTCATGCGTCCGGACCGGTGCTGGGGGAGTACAAGGGCCGCCATGTACGAAACCCCGATCCAACCCGGCGAAACTTGGCTGTTCGCGCGTCTGCGCCGACATCTGAGCGAACTGATTCGCCTGGCCGCGCCGATTATCGTCTCGCGCTTGGGGGTGCTGATGATCGCCCAGGTCGATGCGGTCATGGTCGGCCATGCCGCGACCGAACAACTGGCCTATCTGAACGTCGGTAATTCGGTGGTCATCAATATCATCGTCGCCTTCATGGGGTTGTTGTTGGGGACGCTGGTGATGACGTCCAACGCCTTCGGTGCGGAAAACTACCGCGCCTGCGGGGCGGCTTGGCGGCGGTCGTTGCCGGTGGCCGCGGGGCTAGGGCTGATCGGCCTGGTCATCGCTTGGCAGGGGCCGGACCTGATGCGGCTGTTGGGTCAGACCGGGGATTTGGCCCAAGGCAGCGGCGCGGTGACACGGATCATGGGCCTGGGTGTTCTGCCGGTCCTGTTGTTTCTGACCACCAACTTCTTTCTGGAAGGGCTGCGTCGGCCCTTGCCGGGAATGCTCCTGATGGTCGGGGCGAACCTGCTGAACGTCGGCTTGAACTGGATTTTCATCTACGGCGCGGGGCCGGTCGCGGCCCTGGGCGCCGAAGGGGCCGCCTGGGCCACGACCATCGTGCGTTGGGCGCTTGCGCTGTCGATCCTGGCCTATGCCTGGTGGCTGCCGGACCGCGACAAATTCGGTCTGCGCCAACCCGACCCGGACCCGGCGGCGGGCAAGGTCCAACGCCGGATCGGCTACGGTTCGGGCCTGGGCATGGCGTCGGAATCGGCGGCCTTTACGGCGATGATGCTGTTTTCCGGCTGGATGGGGGCCTTGTCGGCGGCAGCCTATGGCATCGCCTTCAACATGCTGGCCCTGTTCTTCATGATCGCTATCGGGATCGGCGGGGCGACCAGCGTGCGGGTCGGTATCGCTTACGGGCGGCGTGACCGGGCCGATATGGAACTGGCGGGCTGGACCGGCCTGGGCGCGAATACGGTTCTGGCCGGATGCCTGGCCCTATTCATTCATTTCAACGCGGATACCCTGGTGTCGTTTTATTCGACCGATGCGGAGTTGTTGCCCCTGGCGACGGCGCTGGTCAAGGTCGTCGCCATGGTGCTGGTCCTGGATGGGGCGCAGGCCGTGATGGCCCAGGCTCTGCGCGGCCGCCGCGACGTCTGGATGCCGATGGCGTTTCAGATCGCCTGCTACCTGGGCATCATGGTGCCGACGGCCTATACGGTCGGCATTGCTATGGGGCAGGGGGTGTTGGGCCTGATCTGGACCGTGTTCGGCACAAGTTGCCTCACCATATCGCTTCTGGCGGGGCGGTTCGCCTGGTTGGCGCGGCGGCCCCTCGGGGACTAGGCGCAATCGACGCAGGTCGGGACGGCGGGATCGTGGTCCAGGCGCTTCGCCGGAATGTCCTCGTCGCAGGACACGCAATATCCGAAATCACCTGTTTTCATGCGTTCCAGCGCTGCGAGGGCGCGGGCTTTCTCTGAACGCCGGCGGTCGGCGGTGGCTTCCTGCATGGCCTGAACCTGTAGGGCGTCCATGCGCGACAGGCGGCCCTGGGTCGTCTGATCCAGTTCGACCGGTTTGCGGGATTCCTTGGTCATGGAATCGAGCGCGTCCAACTCGGCGATCTGGTCTTCCAGACGTTTTCGCCAAGCGTTCAGTTGTTTCTTGGTGAACGAGCCGCTCATGGCCCGATTTTAGTGGGTTTAGCGCAGTTCTTCCACCGGCGTGACGCCCAGCACGTCCAGGCCCGAGGCGATGACTGTGGCCGTCGCCTGAACCATCGCCATGCGGGCGCGGGTGACCTCCGGCGCGTCGCTTTGCAGGAACCGCAGGCTGGTGTCGTCATTGCCCTTGTTCCACAGGCCGTGGAACGCCGACGCCAGATCGTGCAGATAGTTGGCGACGCGGTGCGGTTCGTGGGCTTCGGCGGCCTGTTCGACCATGCGCGGCCAGGCGGCCATGACCTTAATCAGGTCCATTTCCGCCGGATCGGCCAACAGCGACAGGTCGGCCTGGGCCAGGGCGTCCGGGCTGGTGTCCAGGCCCGCCAGCTCTTCAGGGGCCGAACGCAGCACCGAGCGGCAGCGCGCATGGGCGTACTGCACGTAAAACACAGGGTTTTCGCGCGATTGTTCGACGGCCTTGGCCAGATCGAATTCCATCTGGGTGTCGTTCTTGCGGATCAGCATCAGGAAGCGGACGACGTCCTTGCCCACTTCGTCGATCAGGTCGCGCAGGGTCACGAAATTGCCCGCGCGCTTGGACATGCGCATCGGCTCGCCGTTCTTCATCAGGTGCACCAGCTGGCACAGCTTGACGTCCAATTCGCCGTTGCCTTCGGTCACCGCGGTCACGGCGGCCTTCATGCGCTTCACATAGCCGCCGTGGTCGGCCCCGAAGATGTCGATCATCCGGGTGAAGCCGCGCTTGTACTTGTCCAGGTGGTTGGCGATGTCGTTGGCGAAATAGGTCCAGGAGCCGTCGGATTTCTTCAACGGCCGGTCGACGTCGTCGCCGAACTGGGTGGCGCGGAACAGGGACTGCGGGCGCGGCTCCCAATCATCGGGGGCGGGCTTGCCCTTGGGCGGCTCCAGTACGCCGGTATAAATCAGGTCGCGGGCCGACAGGGTTTGGTAGACGGCATCGACCGCCCCGGCGGCGACCAGTTCTTTTTCGGACGTATAGACGTCCTGGGAGATGCCCAGGACCTCAAGGTCGGTCTTGATCTGGGCCATCATGCGCGCAACCGTGAACTCGCGGAAATGCGGCAGCCAGACATCTTCGTCGACTTCGCGCCATTTCGCGCCGTCGGCCTCGGCGATGGCCTGTCCGATGGGAATCAGGTATTCCCCCGGATACATGCCTTCCGGAATGTCGCCGATATCTTCGCCCAGGGCCTGGCAATAGCGCAGATAGGCGGAGGTCGCCAGGATTTCGACCTGCGCCCCGGCGTCGTTGATGTAGTACTCGGTGGTCACGTCGTAGCCGGCCTTTTTCAACAGGCGGGCCAGCACGTCGCCGACCACGGCGCCGCGGGCATGGGCGACGTGCAGCGGGCCGGTCGGGTTGGCCGAAACGTACTCGACGTTGACCTTATGCCCGTCGTTGCCCAGGTCGGAATCGCCATAAGCCGTCCCGGCGGCCAGGATTTCCGCCAGCCGCTCGTGCCAGAAGGCATCGGCCAGACGCAGGTTGATGAATCCGGGGCCGGCAACCTCGGCTTCCGTGACCACGGACAGGGCATTCAGGCGCGCCGCCAGCTTTTCCGCGATGTCGCGCGGCTTCATCCCCGCCGGTTTGGCCAGGACCATGGCCGCGTTGGTGGTGACGTCGCCGTGGCTGCTGTCGCGCGGCGGCTCGACCGAAATGCGGGAGGCATCCAGCCCCTCGGGAAGATCGCCTTCGGCGACCATCGCTTCGATCTGGCGCGTAACTTCAGCCTGGAAATGCTGGAACAGGTTCATGGCGTGTCCGGTTCGGAATCTAAAGGATTGAAATGCTGTCCACCCCTTGGGGTGCGCCGGGTTTGTCCCAGAATTGCCCATTAGGGTCAATAGGCCAGGGGACTTCCGGGGCCCGGACCAGCATGGATTTCAGAGTGTGAGGGATGGTGCCGGCTGCAGGATTTGAACCCGCGACCCCCTGATTACAAATCAGGTGCTCTACCAACTGAGCTAAGCCGGCGTGGTGGTGCGACATGGTTGGCTGTCGGTTGCATCCCCCAGGGCGGACCCCAGGCGCGGGGAACGTATACTCCGTTCCCCGACGTCGGGACAAGCATGCAGGGGCCGTGTCAGCCGTCTTTGCCGGGCGCGGCGCGATGCCGGGCGGCTTCGTACAGGGCGACGGCGGCGGCGTTGGACAAATTCAGGCTTTCCATCGCCGATTGGATGGGAATCCGCACCAACAGATCGCAGTGATCCTTGACCAGGCGGCGAAGGCCAGCGCCCTCGGCCCCCAGAACCAAGGCGATCCGCCCTGTCAGGTCGGCCTCGCCGATGTCTTTATCGGTCGCGCCGTCCAGACCCAGGCACCAGAAGCCCGATTCCTTCAGCTTATCCAGGGCGCGGCTGACGTTGGTCGCGACCACCAGGGGCACGATTTCCAACGCGCCCGAGGCGGCTTTGGCCAAAGCGCCAGTGGCCTCCGGGGCGTGGCGGTCCTGTACGACCACGGCCTGCGCGCCGAACGCGGCGGCGGAACGTAGAATCGCACCGATATTATGCGGGTCCGTGGCCTGGTCGAGCACCAGGACCAGGGCGTTGCCCGTGGCCTCGGCCTCGTCGCAGACGTCTTCCAGCGCGACCTGGGGCAGGGGTTCGACGAGAATCGCCATGCCCTGATGGACGGCATCGCGGGGCAAAAGCCCCTCGATATCGCGCCGATCCTGGATTTCAGGCTTGGGCCAGTTTTCCGATCCCTCCGTGGATCGCAGAACGGCGGCGATTTCTTCGGCCTGACCGGGGGTGGTCACGATCCGGGAAAACGACCGATTGGGGTTTTTGAGGGCCGCGAGAACGGCGTGGCGACCGTAAATCCAGGTCGCGCGTCCACCGCCGCGGCGGGCGTGGCCGTCGTCGGATTTTGACCGAAAACGGCTCTTGGGGTTGGGCTTGCGCTTGCTCATGGCGCGATTTAACATGAATCAACAACCGAAGTCTGCTGATTGCCTTTCCCGTCTGGGAGAAGGGGAGGGGCGTGCGGTCTATTTTTACTGTGTTTTGGCGTTGACAACCGGTTGCTATTCCTCGTATTCCCACGGTCCGTCCGGCGTGCCGGCCGGATTGATTCTACCGTGGTACCGCGGAGAAACGAGACACGGGATCCCGGAGGGGTGCCCGAGTGGCTAAAGGGGACGGGCTGTAAACCCGTTGGCGTACGCCTACGTTGGTTCGAATCCAAC
>CAXGUG010000069.1:0-21733 GCA_964012715.1 uncultured Rhodospirillaceae bacterium
AACAGCGTAAACGCCGCCCGCGTATCCCTTCCTTAAACCACAATGTCAAACAGCCAGAACGTCATCCCAGGTCGACTTCAGAGACGCAGACACCCAGCACGCGCATCACCCGGGAAAACCCGAAAATGGCGCCTGGTACGGCGTCGTCGAAATGGGAACCGAAGTTCCTATACTATCGGCAACGAGCGTATCTGACAAGACCTGTCAGACAGGATTTCGCCGAAATCCTGCACCGCCTCGGCACCCCCAGGAAGGGAACACCGTGTAGCGGCTGGGCTCGGGCGGTGATATAGGTGAACCTCACGACCCTGTCCAGCAGGAAAACAAATTTTTTTCCACAAAATGCCGATGCGGTATCCGTACGGCCAACGATAAACGAAACGAAGGAACATCGACGATGACTGCTCTACCCCGCAAAACCCCTGCCGTTTTCTATCGTGGCGGCACTTCGAAAGCCGTGTTCTTCCGGGCCGAGGACGTGCCCGAAAATATTGAGGAACGAGACACCATGTTGCGCGCGGTAATGGGCAGCCCCGACCCCTATGGCCGTCAGCTCGACGGACTGGGCGGGGGAATCTCGTCCCTGTCGAAGGCGATGTGGGTCAAGAAGTCGACTCGTAACGACGCCGACGTCGATTATACCTTCGCCCAGGTCGGCATTCGCGACGGGGTGATCGACCTGTCGTCCAACTGCGGGAACATGACGTCGACCGTCGGTCCGTTCGCGATCGAGGAAGGCATCTTTCCCCTGCCCGACGGCCCGGCCACTGTGCGAATGTTCAACACCAACACCAACAAGGTCGTGCACGCCCACTTCACCATTCAGGACGGTCGAGCCGTCTCGACGGGCGACATGGAAATCCCGGGCGTGTCGGGCACGGGGGCGCCGATGCGCCTGGATTGGATGGACCCGGCCGGCACCGCCGGGCGCGGCGTGCTGCCCACCGGCAAGCCGCAGGAAATGTTCTCCGCCCCCGGATTTGGCGAGTTCCCCGGCTCGATCGTCGATGCCGCGGCGGTCTGCGTCTATATCCCGGCCTCGGTCTTCGGCCTGACCTGCGCCGAATCGCCGATGGCCATCGACGCCATGCCCGAAGTGATGGCCGCCATGGAACACGTCCGCCGCGACGCCGCCGTGCGCGCCGGCATGGCCGAGACCCCGGAAGCCGCCGCCCAGGCCGCCCCCCGCGTCGCCCTGATCGCCCCGCCGGTCGCCTACAAGACCCTGGCAGGGACCGAGATCAACGCAGACGAATACAACATCGCCGTGCGCGTCGCCTCGATGGAGAACATCCACCGCGCGGTGCAGGTCACAGGCGCGATGAGCATTTCCGCGGGCCTGGTCGTCGAAGGCACGTTGCTGAACGAGATGGCGGTCGACCTGGATACCTCGGACGACCTGAAGATCGGCAACCCGTCCGGCGTGCTGCGGACCCGGGCCGATGCCCAGAAAAACCCGGACGGCTCCTGGAACCTGGTATCGACCACGGCTTACCGGACTTTCCGCCGGATCATGGACGGCCACGTCTACCACCCCTGACCCCAGGGAATGCTTGAACCGAACCGGCTGAGGCGGCGAAACCCGCGCCTCAGCCGGGCTGGCCCTCGTAAGAAATCGCGATGATTTCGACCTCGTCGCCACCCTGCGGCGTCTGAACCTGGGCGATGTCGCCTTCTTCCTTGCCCATCAGGGCGCGGGCCATGGGCGAGACCCAGCTGATCTCGCCTTCTTCCAGGCGCGCTTCCTCGACGCCGACGATGCGCACGGTCTTTTCCTCGCCCCGCCCGTTTTCGAACGTTACCCAGGCTCCGAAGAACACCTTGTCGCGATTGGTCTGACGGGCCGGGTCGACGACCTCGGCCACGTCCAGGCGCTTCATCAGGAACCGCATGCGGCGGTCGATCTCGCGCAGGCGTTTCTTGCCGTAGATGTAATCGCCGTTTTCAGAGCGGTCGCCGTTGGACGCCGCCCAGGACACGATGTCGACGATCTTGGGCCGCTCGACATGGCGCAGGGTCTTCAATTCGTCCTTCAGGCGGGTATGGCCATCCGGCGTCAGGAGCACGCGAAACGCCGCCGAGGGGGCATCGTCGTCGCCGTCATCGGCGGCGCCGTCGAATTCCAGATTGGCGTCTTCCTTCACGAAGGCCTTGCTCATCGCTGTCTCACCATCGGGCGTCTCACCTTGGTCTGCTCTCACGAGCGGGAATGGCCCTATTGTATCGCAACCGGCAAAGTTACAAGGCCGGAAATCGGATTCTCAAATCATACGAACCGGAGCCCCATCTCATGACCGACCCGCGCCCCATCGGCCCCGAACTTCCCGGCTGGACCGCCCGCCCCCGCCCCGGGCGGATTCCGTTGATCGGCGCGCATTGCCGCCTGGAGCCGCTCAGCACCGGCGCCCATGCCGAGGACCTGTGGCAAGCTAATGCCGAAAACACCGACGGCAGCATGTGGGACTATATGGGCAATGGCCCCTATGAGCGGTTCGAGGATTATCGGGCTTGGTGCGACGGCGCCGCCGCCGGCGACGATCCCCTGTTCTTCGCGATCGTCGATCAAGCGACCGACCGCGCCCTGGGCGTGGCCAGCCTGATGCGGATCGACCCGGCGAACGGCGTGATCGAGGTCGGCAACATCGCCTATTCCCCGGCCCTGCAAGGCACGGTCCTGGCGACGGAAGCGATGTATCTGCTGATGGCCCATGCCTTCGATGCGCTGGGCTATCGCCGCTACGAATGGAAATGCAATTCCCTGAACGCGCCGTCGCGTCGCGCGGCGCAACGCCTGGGCTTTTCCTATGAAGGATTGTTCCGCCAGCACATGGTGGTGAAGGGGCGCAGCCGCAACACGGCCTGGTTCTCGATCACCGATGCCGACTGGCCGACCATCAAGTCGGCCATGGTGACCTGGCTGTCACCCGACAATTTCGACGCGGACGAACGCCAGCGCCAAAGTCTGTCGGCACTGACGAAGTCCTTGAGAACGGAAGATCCGGGGACGGTGTAAGCCGCCCCGCCAATCATCAACCGCCGACAGTCGTCGGTTCGCAGAACTGGCGGCGCTTCTTCAGATCGGCGCAGACGCGCTTGGCCTCGGCGGCGGAGTCGAGCGGCCCAGCCTTGAGCCGGTAGTAGACGCCCTTCTTGCCCAGGTCGACCTTGGCGACCTCGTGCTCCATGTCCTTCAGCACAGTACGGTGACGGCGCTGGATCAGTTTCCAGCCGTCCTCGGCCTGCTTGACGGAACGATAGGACGCGAGGTGAACACCCGGCTGCGGGCCTTTCGGCTTTTCGACCTTTTCCTTTTCGACCAGCTTGGTCGGCGCGGCTTCGGCCGAGGCCATCTTCGGCCCCTCGGGCTGCATGGCCTTTTCAATGGCCGCCCGTTCACGGGTGTACTCGTCGGAAGAGATGTATCCCCCGTCACGCAGTTGTTCCAGGCGGCGCACCATGTCGGCCGCCTCCATCAAACCCTGCGGCGGCGGGGCCGGATTGACCAGACGCACCGGCGCCGACGGCATCAGGGCGTCCAGGATCATGTTGCGCTCCGCTGCATGCTGCGACACGGAGATCGCCCGCAATTCCAAGGCGCGGCCGATAGCGCGCAGGCGGCCGGAAATCTGTTCGGTAGTCGGGACCGGTCGGTCCAACCCGGCGGACGCGGGCGGCGAGGTCAGCGGCAACAAGGCACCGACGTTGGCCTGACGGCGGGCCGCATATTCCTGCGGCGTCACCAGCCCTTGGTCCTTCAGCGCCTTCATCGTGGCGAAGCGCGAAATGATGTTCTGATCGCCCCCACCGAACGAGTCCATGGTGGTCATGGGCGCGGCCGGGCTGACCATGGCCTGCTGCGGAGCGGCCTGCATCACGGGGGGCGGCGCGAATGAGGATTGCGCGGGCATCGGATGCCCGGTCGGCGCGGCCGAAACGGCGGTCGGCGCGCCGGGGAACCCGGCCGGGGACTGTCCCAAGCGCACGGCGCTGGGCACTTCGCCGGAATCGAGCAGCGACAGATTGACGCTGGCGATCTGCGAGGCCGGTCGAGTCGACAGGTTATTCCACACAATGAACTGCTGCGATTCTTCCGGGCGCAGGGCCAGGACCGCTTCGTACATCTGGCGCGACTTGGTGATCTGGCCGGTGTTTTGATAAAGGATGCCCGCGCCGAGCAAGGCGTCCACATCCTTCGGATTGGCTTGCAAGGCCCGTTGGAAATGTCCTTCAGCGGCGACGAAATTGCCCTTGGCCAGTTCGGCGATGCCCAATTCGGCCTCGTCGTTCTGCTTCAGGGGGCTACCCGCCCAGAAGGTTTCCTTAAAAATATCCTTTTCCGCGAGCGCGCCACAGGCAGAAAGCCCGATGCTTGCCACCGCGACAAACGCAAACCGCGTCATAAGACCTCGACCGGTCATGATCCTCTCCCGCAGCTAAGACGGAACCGCCCAGGCGTTCACTCCCGAGAAAACGCCAAAAATCCCAGGCGGGCGGCTGCACGTCTGGATCAATTCAAGGATAGTGAAAACCATTGGGGTAAACAATTGGTAAAAAAGGAGGAATCATTCGGCCCGGCCGTCAGGGAAATTCCCCGACCAAGCGGAGCGCTACCAGCCCAATTCCATGAATCGCATGCCGCAGGCGGTATCTGGGTGATAGGGCGCAATCTCGACGAACCCAAGATCGGCATAAAGGGCCTGCGCCGCGGTCATATGACCCAAGGTATCCAGACGTAAGGCCGAATACCCAAGGTCTCGCGCCTGATTGATGGCTGCCACGGTCAATTGCCGCCCCAGGCCCAGGCCTTGCCAATGGGGGCGAACATAAAGGCGCTTCATCTCCGCCGCTCGGTTGTCCAAACAACGCAACCCGACCGCCCCTGCCGCCGAACCATCGACGCGCGCGAGAAACAACGCGCCGCGCGGCGGACCGTACTCGCCAGGCAGGCCATCAAGCTCGCTAACGAAATTTTTGAGGCAATGGGCGCGGGAAACATCTTCGCCGTATTCGGCGAACAGCTCCCGCGCCGCTACCAGATCGCAGCCGGAAACGACAGTCGTGATGACCGTTTCCGGCATCCGGGACCGAGGCCTTAGGCCAGGGCCTCGGCGATGGCCGCACCCAGTTCCTGGGTCGAGGCCGTGCCGCCCATGTCGCGGGTCTTGGGGCCGTTACCGGCGACGACCTGTTCGATCACGCGAACGATTTCGTCGGCGGCTTCCTTCTGCCCCAGGTGGTCGAGCATCATCGCCGCCGACCAGATCTGGCCGATCGGATTGGCGATGTTCTGCCCGGCGATGTCGGGAGCCGAGCCGTGGACCGGCTCGAACATCGAAGGATAGTCGCGTTCCGGGTTGATGTTGGCCGAGGGCGCGATGCCGATGGTGCCGGTGCAGGCCGGGCCCAGGTCGGACAGGATATCGCCGAACAGGTTGGAGCCGACGACCACGTCGAACCAATCGGGGTTCCGCACGAAATGGGCGGTCAGGATATCGATGTGGAATTGATCGGTTTCGATATCCGGATATTCCGAGGCAATCGCCGCGAACCGCTCATCCCAATAGGGCATGGAAATCGAGATGCCATTGGACTTGGTCGCCGAGGTGACCTTCTTGCGCTTGCGCGTGCGGGCCAGTTCAAACGCCGTGCGGATGATCCGGTCGCAGCCTTTCTTGGTGAAGACCGACAGCTGGGTCGCGAATTCTTCTTCGGTGCCGACATTGGCGCGGCCACCGATATCCGAATATTCGCCTTCGTTGTTTTCACGCACGACCAGGAAGTCGATATCGCCCGGCTTACGATTGGCGAGCGGGCACGGCATGCCTTCCATCAGCTTGACGGGGCGCAGCGACAGATATTGCTGGAACTGGCGACGGATCGGGATCAACAGCCCCCACAGGGAGACGTGGTCCTTCACACCGGGAAAGCCGACCGCGCCCAACAGGATCGAGTCGTGGCCCTTGATCGTCTCAAGGCCGTCTTCCGGCATCATCGCGCCTTCTTTGGCGTAGCGCTCGCAGCTCCAATCGAATTCGTCGAATTGGAACGACAGGTCGTGTTTACGGCCAACGGCTTCGAGGACCCGCAACGCTTCGGGCATCACTTCGTTGCCGATTCCGTCGCCGGGAATGACGGCAATGCGGTAGGCATTGGTGGACATGGATGGCTCCCTTTATCGATTTATCGCCTTGGCCGATTGTTCGCCCAGGGCGGCTGGTCATCGGTTTTAGCCCTCGTCCCGCGCCCCGGCAAGCACATGGACGAGCAACGCGCGATCAACATTCCCACCAGACAGGATCACGCCCGTCTTCTTACCGGCCATCCGGTCCCGTTCCTTCAACAAAGCGGCCAACGGCACCGCCCCCGCCCCTTCGGCAAGGTTATGGGTATCGGTGACGTAAGCCGCCATCGCCGCCAGGATTTCGTCTTCGGATACCTGCACGATCCGCTCGGCCCCGCGCAGAATCATCTCGACCGCCAAGGGGTCAGGGCTGCGCGTCGCCACCCCGTCGGCGATGGTGTCCGCCGTTTCCGTCGGCACGACCTTTCCCGCCGCGAACGACAGGGCATAGCAAGGGGCCTTTTCGGAAACCACGCCGACGATCCGTGTTTTCAGGCCGAGGGCGTCGCGGGCCGCGATCAGCCCGCAAATGCCCGATCCCATGCCGATCGGGACATAAACCGTATCTAGGTCCGACTGCGCTTCGAACAGCTCCAAGCCATAGCTTCCCACTCCTTGGACCAGCCAGGGATGGATCGGCGGAATGACGTGCAGGCCCCGTTCCGCCGCCAGGCCCAGGCCGTATTCCAAGGACGCCTGAAAATCCCGGCCATGGACGATTAGCTCCACACCCAGGGCCTCCATCGCCGCGTTCTTTTCCGGATTGTTCCCCTCGGGCACGAGGATCACCGCTTTGAGCCCCAAGCGCTGCGCCGCCAACCCGATGCTCTGCCCATGATTGCCCCGGGTCGCGGTCAATACACCCGCAACATCCGGATAGTCGGCTTTCAACCGCGTCAGGTAGACAAGACCACCACGGATTTTAAAGGCACCGATCGGCGTATGGTTTTCGTGTTTAACCCAGGTTTCACCCCCGGTCCGCCGGTTCAATAGGGGCCAGGTATGGGTCGGCGTCGGGGGCATGTGTTCCGCGACAATGGCGCGGGCGGCGAGCAAGTCGGTCTTGGTCAGGCCATCCATCAGGCGTCTCCAGACATTTCGAACAAATTGCACCCCATCAATTTCAAATTACCCCCAAACAATCTGTAATTTACTCAATACAATTGACAGACAATTGGGACAATCCATAAAATCGCATCATGACAATTTGGATGCCCGAGCTGCGTGGCCGTCAGGGGCCGAAATACCAAGCGATCGTCGATGCCATCGTCGATGCGGTGGAATCGGGCGACCTGGCGCCGGGCGCCAAGCTGCCGCCGCAACGCAATCTGGCTTATGACCTGGGCGTGACCCTGGGCACGGTGACCCGCGCTTATCAGGAGCTTGAGCGCAGCGGTCTGGCCCGGGGCGAGGTCGGACGCGGCACCTTCATCACGGATAAATGCGCAATGCCCCCCGGGCAACGCCCGGCGAATGGCAACAACGGCCAGCTGGATCAGAACATCGTGGCGCTGCGCACCAGCGTCGATACGGTCCCCTCCCCCTATAATGCGCTATACGGCACCGACTTCATGGGCTCCGAGGGGCTGGAGCTTGCCTCCAACTATCCGGTGACCAACGGGGTCGGCGCATTGACCCAACAGGCCGTCGCCCGGGTCAATCACGAAGCCGTCTGGGATGCGGTCTCCCGCTATCAGGCGCACAACGGCCTGGCTCCGCATCTGGATGCCGGGGCGCAATGGCTGAACAGCCTGGGCGTCGAAGCCCATCCCGGAGACATCCTGATCACACCGGGGGCCCAGGCCGCGACGCAGACGACCTTCATGGCGTTGACCAAACCGGGCGATCTGATCCTGGCGGAAATGCTCAGCTGGCCCGGCGTCAAGGCGACGGCGGCGCCGCTCGGCCTGCGCGTCGAAGGCTTGGCCATGGATGAACACGGGCTGATCCCCGAAGCCTTTGACCAAGCCTGCCGTGATCGCGCGCCGCGCCTGTTATATCTGCTGCCGACGTTGCAGAACCCGACCGCCTCGATCATGCCCGAGGACCGGCGGCGACAGATCGCCGAGGTCGCCCGCCGCCACGGCGTGGTCATCGTCGAGGACGACGTCTACGGCTTCCTTCTGGACCAGGGCCCGCCGCCTGTTCATACCATCGCGCCGGATATCACGGTCTATGTGACCAGCCTGTCCAAGGCGGTTTCGCCGGGCTTACGCGTCGGCTACGTGCTGGTGCCGCGCGGACGCATGGCGGCCTTCGTCGGCGCGTTACGCGCTTCGACCCTGATGGCTTCGCCCATCTCGGTCGAGATCGCCAGCGAGATGATCCGCGGCGGCGAAGCCCATGAGATGATCAATCGCCAACGGCGCGAAGTCGAAAGCCGTCAGCAGGAATTGATGCGCCGGCTGGGGCACCTGAACCTGAAGACCCACCCACGATCCCTGCATGCCTGGATGCCCGTGCCGGCCGGGTTCGACGGACCGGAATTCCGCACCCGGCTGTTGGAACGCGGTGTCTCGCTGACGCCGGGCAATGCCTTCATCATGGACGACCGCCATCGCCCGGATCGCCATTTCGTTCGTATCTGTTTGGGTGCCGAGCAAGATCGGCAACGCCTGGACCGTGCATTGGCGATCATCGCCGAAGTCGCCGCCGGCACCAGCCAAACGATCGAGCCGACCTACGTTTAATTAGAAGCGGGAAACGGGCCGACCGTATGCCCGTGGTTCAGCGGTCCATGACCATGGCCGTATCCGGGTGCTGTGCGAATGGCTTCGACCACATAGGCGCGGGCGCGGGCCACGGCATCGGGCAAGTCCATGCCCTGGGCAATCCCGGCGGCGCAGGCGCTGGCCAGGGTGCATCCGGTGCCATGGGTATGTTCCGTCTGGATACGCGGCGTTTCCCAGCCGAGCGTTTCCTCCGCCGTGACCAGCAGGTCGGTGACGGTATCGCTCTCCAAATGACCACCCTTCATCAGGACCGCCCTGGCCCCCATTTCCAGCAAGTCCTGTCCGGCGTCGAGCATGTCTTCGACCGTCCGCACCGGCAGGCCGGTCAAGGCATCGGCTTCGGGCAGGTTCGGCGTGACCAGGGTCGCCCCCGGCAACAGCCGCGTTTTCAGGGCATCGACCGCGTCTTCGGCCAACAGCGCATGCCCGCCCTTAGCGATCATCACGGTGTCCAGAACCAGGGGAATGTCCGCCGCCTTTTCCGCCAGGACGTCGGCGATGGCGTGAATGACCTCGGCCCGGTGCAGCATGCCGAGCTTGATGCAATCTGCACCGATATCGTCCAGCACCAGGGTCATCTGCTGCGCGACGAAGTCGGCCGGGACGGCATGGATACCGGAAACGCCTTGGGTATTCTGTGCGGTCAGGGCCGTGATCGCCGTCATGGCGTAGCCGCCCAGGGCCGTCACCGTCTTGATGTCGGCCTGAATTCCGGCACCTCCGCCGGAATCCGATCCGGCCACGATCAGCACCCGCCCCTTGCTTTGCATCGCGGTCAGGCCCGAACTTCCGTTTCCAGAACGGTGATCAGCTCATCGACCACGCGGGTGATCAGGATATCGTCCTCGCCCTCGGCCATGACACGGACCAGCGGCTCGGTGCCCGAAGGACGGACCAGCAAGCGGCCCTTGTCCTTCAGCATCGCATGGGCGTCGGCGATGGCATCCTGCACGATCGTCGCATCCAGCGGCGACGGGCCGGTGAAACGGACGTTCTTCAGCAACTGCGGCAAGGGTTCGAACGGACGGCAGACCTCGCTGGCCCGCTTGCCGGATTTCTTGATGACCGAGAGAACCTGCAACGCCGCGATCAGGCCGTCGCCCGTGGTCGAATAATCACCCAGCACGATATGGCCCGATTGTTCGCCGCCCAGGTTGAAGCCTTGGGCGCGCATATGTTCGACGACGTAGCGATCGCCGACTTGCGTCCGTTCCAAACTCAGGTCCAACCCGGTGAGGAAACGCTCGAGGCCCAGATTCGACATCACCGTGGCGACGACGCCGCCTCCCTGCAAGATGCCGCGCTCCATCCAATTGTGCGCGACCAATCCCAGGATCTGATCGCCATCGACCTGTTCGCCCTTTTCATCGACGATGATGACCCGGTCGGCATCGCCGTCCAGGGCGATACCCAGGTCCGCATCATGATCAAGGGTCAGGGAACGCAGGGCATCCGTATTGGTCGAGCCGCAATTCTTGTTGATATTGAAGCCGTCGGGATCGACGCCGACGGTCACGACCTCGGCCCCCAGTTCCCACAAGACCTCGGGCGCGACGCGGTAAGCGGCGCCGTTGGCGCAATCAAGCACGACCTTCAACCCATCCAGGGTGTGTTCCCGGGGGAAGGTCCGCTTAACGTAATCGTTGTAGCGGCCGCGCGCACTTTCCAAGCGCCAGGTCCGACCCAATTTATCGGGTTCGGCCAGATCGCCGGATTGATCGCCTGCCATACGGGCTTCGATCTCGACCTCGACATCGTCCGACAGCTTGTAGCCATCCGGTCCGAACAGCTTGATGCCGTTGTCGTAAAAGGGATTGTGCGAGGCCGAGAGCATGACCCCCAGATCGGCGCGCAGCGACTGCGTCAACATCGCGATCGCCGGGGTCGGGATCGGCCCGACCAGCAGCACGTCCATGCCGACGGAAACGAAGCCCGCGACCAACGCCGGCTCCAGCATATAGCCCGACAGGCGCGTATCCTTGCCGATCACCACCCGGTGACGATGGTCGCCGCGAATGAATTGCGCGCCCGCCGCCATGCCGACCTTCAATGCCGTCTCGGCGGTCATGGGGTCGGAGTTGGCGGTGCCGCGAATGCCGTCGGTGCCGAACAGTTTACGTGTCATGGGTCAGGTATATAGCAAAAGGTTGGTTAACAGGGCCCTTATGAGCCTAGCGGGCGGCTTCCGCAATAGCGCGATGGACCGCCAGGGCCTGGCGGTGTTCGGCCACGTCGTGAACGCGGAAAATCCGCACCCCCTGATCCCAGGCCGCCAAAGCGGTCGCGACTGAACCCGCGACCCGTTCGACCGGCGGCACGTCACGGTCAACCTTGGCGATATAGGTCTTGCGGGAAACACCCAGGACCACGGGAAACCCGGTTTGCCCCAAGGCATCCAAATGCCCCAGAAGTTGAAGGTTATGATCGACCGTCTTGCCGAAGCCGATGCCCGGATCGAGGGCGATATCGGCGGCATCGATCCCCGCCGCCATGCAGGCGCGCGCGCGGTCGAGCAGATGATCGCGAACGTCCGCGACCACGTCGTCATAGGTCGGATTGTTCTGCATGGTTCCCGGGTCGCCCTGCATATGCATCAGGATCACGGGCAGACCCAGGCGGGCGGCGGTTTGCAGCGAGCCCTCGCCGCGCAGGGCCGAAACGTCGTTGATGATCTTGGCGCCCGCATCGGCGGCGGCGGCCATGACCTCGGCCCGCCGGGTGTCGATGGAAATCACCGCCCCTTCGGCGGCAAGGGCTTCGATCACCGGAACGACGCGGCGGATTTCCTCATCCACTGGAACCGGGTCGGAGCCTGGGCGGGTCGACTCCCCGCCGACGTCCAGGATGTCCGCACCCTCGGCGATAAGTTCCCGGCCTCGGCGCAGGGCGTCGGCGACAGCAAAGGCCTTGCCGCCGTCAGAAAAACTATCGGGGGTAACGTTGATGACCGCCATCAGGCGCGGCCGGTCGAGGGAAAGGCCCGCAAACGACCCCGGAAACGACGAGGGCGCCGCAAGCGGCACCCCCTCGCCCGCCGAAACGGTCGTCGTCACGATTCTGGTTGCGGTTCCGGACCGAAGCCGCCGCCCGACTTGCCGTGAGGCTTGCGGCCCTTGCCCGCATCGGGGACAGACGCCCGACGGCCCGTGCCTTCGGGCGGGGTCGTGCCGTCATTGTCCTCGCGGGTGATCGGCTCGCCGCGCATGGCCTTCTGAACTTCGTCCCCGGTCAGGGTTTCGTATTCCAGCAGGGCCTCGGCCAGACGGTGCAAATCGTCCTTATGCTCGGTCAGGATCTTGCGCGCCTTTTCCTCGGCCTCATCGACCAAGCGACGAACCTCTTCGTCGATCAGCGCCGCGGTGGCATCGGAAACGTTCTTCTGGCGCGCCACGGAATGGCCGAGGAAGACCTCTTCCTCGTTATCCGCATAGCGCAGACGGCCCAGCTTGTCGGAGAAACCGAACTCGGTCACCATCCGCCGCGCCATGCCGGTCGCCTGTTGGATGTCGTTACCGGCACCCGTGGTGATGTTTTCCTTGCCGAAGATGATCTCTTCCGCGACCCGGCCGCCGAAGGCCATGGCCAATTTGGATTCCAGCTGAATTTGCGACTGGCTCAGCACGTCGCGTTCCGGCAGCGACATGGTTACGCCCAGGGCTCGGCCACGGGGAATGATCGTCACTTTGTGGATCGGATCGTGCTTCGGCACCATGATTCCGACGATGGCGTGACCGGCTTCGTGATAGGCGGTCAGCTTTTTCTCTTCCTCGGTCATGACCATGGAACGACGCTCGGCACCCATCAGGACCTTGTCCTTGGCGCTTTCGAAATCGTTCATGGTGACGACGCGGTGCCCGGCGCGGGCGGCCAACAGAGCCGCTTCGTTCACCAGGTTGGACAGATCGGCGCCTGAGAAACCAGGGGTGCCGCGGGCGATGACCTTGGCGTCCACATCCGGGGCCAGCGGCACCTTCTTCATGTGGACTTTCAAGATCTTCTCGCGGCCCAGGATGTCCGGGTTCGGCACCACGACCTGACGGTCGAAACGGCCGGGGCGCAGCAGCGCCGGGTCCAGCACGTCGGGACGGTTCGTGGCGGCGATCAGGATCACGCCGTCGTTGGCTTCGAAGCCGTCCATTTCGACCAGCAACTGGTTGAGGGTCTGTTCGCGTTCGTCGTTACCGCCGCCCAGGCCGGCGCCACGATGGCGGCCAACGGCGTCGATTTCGTCGATGAAGATGATGCAGGGGGCGTTCTTCTTGCCCTGTTCGAACATGTCGCGGACACGCGACGCACCGACGCCGACGAACATTTCGACGAAGTCCGAACCGGAGATGGTGAAGAACGGCACATTGGCTTCGCCGGCGATGGCGCGCGCCAGCAGCGTCTTACCGGTCCCCGGAGGGCCCACCAGCAAGCAGCCTTTGGGGATTTTGCCGCCCAGGCGTTGGAACTTCTGCGGGTCCTTCAGGAATTCGACGATTTCCTCAAGCTCCTGCTTGGCTTCGTCGATGCCCGCCACGTCCTCGAAGGTCACGCGGCCGGTCTTTTCCGTCAGCAACTTGGCCTTCGACTTGCCGAAGCCCATGGCCTTGCCGCCGCCCGACTGCATCTGGCGCATGAAGAAAATCCACACCCCGATCAACAACAGCATCGGGAACCAGGAAATCAGGATACCCCACAGGGTCGGCGAGTTTTCGTCCGACGGCTTCGCCCGGATACCGACCCCTTGTTCGCGCAGACGGTTGACCAAACCTGGGTCGTCCGGCGCATAGGTCGAGAAATGGCGACCGTCGCGCATGTTGCCGGAAATCTGCTGCCCCTGGATCAAAACATCCTTCACCTCGCCGCTTTCGACGCTGTTGAGGAAGTCGGTAAAGGCCAATTCGTTCTGCATGGAACGCTGCGGGGTGCCCTGGAACAGATTGAACAGGGCGAACACAAGCAGGGCGATAATAACCCAGAGGGCGAAATTCCGGCTGAAATTCAACGCTTAAGTCCTTTAAAGGGTGTTGGACAAGGACCCAGGGAGGGCAAACCCGAAGCCGTATGGGGCACCCACCTAGTCCTTTGTCAGAGATAGTACTCCGAAACGGCTAAGCAATACAAAACCCGATGAAAGCTGCGGAATTTTTTGGCCGAAAGCGCATTTTCAGCCCCCCGCCGCCGTTTTCCAGGCCATGAGCGACCAATTCCCCGCCCCGAAACAGCGCTGGAAGGGTCATCGCCGCCGCTTGGGGCACGGTGCATTCCCGGCGCAAATCGCGCGGCACCTGCCGCCAGCCGTCCGGCCCCAAGGGCGCCACAACCGCTTCGAAACCCAGGCTTCGCGGCAGGTCGATCGTGAAGCGCCCATCCCAACCATCGATGTGGAACAGGTCAGCCGCAGCCCGCGCGCCCGGTAGCCCCCGGCGGTCGCGACACAGGATTACCTGCCCGCCGACGTCAGCCAGCAAACGACAGCGCCCAAGGCTGGCGCCCCGAAAGCCTTCGTCCGAACGCAGACGATTCACCAGAGCGCGTGTTCGCGCGGTTTGCGGGGCATATTCAGCGCCGCCTAATGACTGCACCAATCGCCCCAGCATGCCGACTGCGGCTTGGTCGGAAAGCCCCCGGAAAGAACCCCGATCCAATTGGGCGAAGCCGAGGGGATGGATCGAAACGCGTTCCGCCAAGGCCTCGGCGACCCGACGTTCCAGATCGATCCGACCTGCTCCGGCCTGGGCCAGTCCGGCCCGCGCCATCTCGACAAGGCCTTCATCCGCCGCCAGGCGTTGCCGCATGCGCACCCGCTCGAACGCCTCGTTCGCGTTCGACGGATCCTCGACCCAGGATGCGCCCTTACTTTTCAGAAAATGGATCAGGTCCGCCCGTTCAACCGACAACAATGGGCGCAGCAGACGGACCTCGGGGAATTCGATCACGGCGCTCATCCCGGCAGCACCCAAGGCACCGCCGCGCATTTGGCGCATCAAATAGGTTTCCATCTGGTCCCCGGCGTGATGGGCGCACAACAGATGCAACACCCCCGCCCCACGACACCAATCACGTAGCAGGCCGTAGCGCGCCACCCGCGCCGCATGCTGGATACCAGCCGAGGGTTTGCCCCCACGCCAGGTCAGGATGGTCGCCTCGATCCCGAAGGCCCGCAGCCGCACCGCCGTGGTTTGGGCTTCGTCCGCCGCTTCGGCCCGCAGAGCATGATCGACGATCAACGCCGAGACCCGACCGCCCCGCGCCCGCGCCCATCGGTCGGCCAGCAGACAGAGCGCCGTGCTGTCGGCCCCGCCGGAAACACCGATGGCCAAATGAGGCGACGTTTCAAACGGGCCCAGACGCGCCATAGCTGCGGCGAAACGCCGGTCGAGATTGGATAGGTCAGGATGGGGAAGAGGCTGGGCGAATGCCGTCATTGTCTCTCTTCCTGTGGCTGCGCGCCTTTACTGCTTGCAGTTCATCTGCCGCTGTTGGCGGGTCGCCGTGCGCTTCAGGGAACTGTTGGCATTGGGGAAATCGGCGAACAATTTATCGATCGCCGCACAGGCCTCTTTGGTCTGGCCCAACTGTCCCAGGGACATGGCCAGCTTCAATAGGCTGTCCGGGGCCTTGCTGCCCTTAGAGTCCTTTTCGAAACCCTGCAGAAACACTTCCGCCGCCTTGACGTATTCGGCGCGGGCATAGTGCGTTTCGCCCAGCCAATAGCGGGCATTGCCGGACAAGGTGCCGCCGTCATGCTTGGCCAGGAATTCCTTGAACGCCACTTCCGCCTGATCGTACTGATGCTTCCGCAACAGGCTGAAGGCGAACTGATATTGATCTTCCGCCGTTCCTTCGGGCAGCAACGGGCCGGTCGGTTGCGGCGTCGATGCGATTTGGGCCGGGGCCTGCGCCCGCGATACGGTCGCCGGAGACGGCGCGGCCTGGGCCGCGGGGGCCTGAACCGGCGCACCTTGCACCGGCGCCGACTGAACGGCGACGGTTCCGCCCGGACCCGGTTGCGGTTGAGCCTTGGCGGGTTCGACTAAATCGGCCTCGATCTTGCCGAGGGAGCCCGCCGGGCGGCCGATCATGCGGCCTTCGGTTGTCGGTGCATTGGTCGGAGACGCTTGCATGCCGGAGGCAGCCGCCGGAGCTTGGCCGACCGGCTTGCCTTCCAGGCCGGACAGGCGGAAATCCACATCGGCGACCAGACGGTCAACCCGCGCGTTCAACTGCTCCATCTTGTAGGTCAGTTCTTCGATCCGCCCGGTCACGTCGCGCAATTCGTTTTCCATGGTGTCGAGCCGCACGCCGATCCGCGCCACCGCTGTCTGCGGCAGGGCCGGTTCGGACGCTGCCGCCCCCGGCACCTCGGCCGCCGGGACGGAGCCGGGACCGCGCACGACCATCTTCGACAGGGTCTGAATATCCCGCTCCAGCCGCTCCAACCGCTGGGACAGCGCCTGGGCATCCTGCGCCTGGACCGGGGCGGCGCAAACAACGGCCACGGCTAAGGCGGCGGCAAACCGGAAGCGGAACAGGGAATTCGAAACAATCAGTCGCATGGGCGCTCTGGACATTTTCTGATCGCCATTCATCTGGCGGGAAATCGGCAAGTCGCGGGTCAATCCGCTTCTCCTACGGTTTCTCTCGACCATAGGAAATCACAGGAATTTTAGGCAAAACTAAGGCGCTTGCCCATCCCGCATTGCGGTCGGACAAGCGCCCTAGAAACGCTTAACGGTTAACCCAGGATCAGGAGCCGGGGCCCGTCACGACGGTCACGCCACGGCGGTTCTGCGCCCAGGCTGCTTCGTCGGAACCGAGCGCAACCGGGCGCTCTTCACCGTAGGAAACGGTTTTGATCCGCTTGGCGTCGATGCCGAGATAGATCAGGTATTCTTTGACCGCATTGGCGCGGCGCTCGCCCAGGGCAAGGTTGTATTCACGCGTACCGCGTTCGTCGGCATGGCCTTCGATGGTCACGGTGACGGAGCTGAATTTCTTCAACCAAGCAGCCTGGCGATCCAGGGTCTTTTTCTGGTCGGGCTCGACATCGAAGCGGTCGAACGCGAAGAACACGCGATCGCCAACGTCGACCACGAACTGGTCCTTCAGCGACAACTCTTGCGCGGCGGGAAGCGGCGTGACGTTGCCACCGGTGCCGGAAGCGCCGGCGCCCGAACCGGACGTAGATTCACAGGCCGAGACGACCAAAGCGAGGGCGGCGACCATTCCGAGAACTTTAAAGCGCATGTAATCCCCCATTTATCGGGTTTAGTGCATTGCAAAGCCGCCGGAGCCGCCGACGGCAGAAACCTTTTGGCCGAAAATTAAGGCCTAATGTTTGATGTATTAGCGGTTAAACGTTCTGATTCCAAGTACTTTTTGCTTTTTCGAATAGACGGATAGCCCTCATTTTCGCATACGCGAAATGCGAAAATGTCATTCGCTCAGGCGAACCGCCCTTTGTTCAGCAAACTGTCAGGGTATCAGCGGCGACCATGCCGGATCCGATGCGTCCATGGGCGTCGGAATTTCCCGTTCGTTGTGTCCGGTCAGATCGATAGACCACAATTTCGATGACCCGCCGGTACCGTCCTTGGCGCTCTTCCCTTTGCGGTAGAAGATCAGCACACGACCGTTCGGCGCCCAAGTCGGGCCTTCGATCTTGTAGTCTTCGGCCAACAGGCGCTCACCCGATCCGTCGGGCTTCATCACGCCGATGAAGAACCGACCGCCGGCCATTTTGGTGAAGGCGATCAGATCACCACGCGGCGACCAGACCGGCGTGGCGTAACGCCCGTTTCCGAAGCTGATGCGCCGCACGTTCTTGCCCAGGCTGTCCATGACATAGAGCTGCTGGGATCCGCCCCGGTCCGAGTTGAAAACGATCTGCGAGCCGTCGGGGGCGAAGCTGGGCGAGGTATCGATCGCGGAGTGGAAGGTCAATTGACGCACCACGCGGGTGCGCAGGTCCATCACATAGATTTCCGAGTTCCCGTCCTTCGCCATCGACATGATGATGCGCTTGCCTTCCGGCGAGAACCGGGGCGCAAAGGTCATGCCCGGGAAGTCGCCCAAGACTTCCTGGCGGCCGGTGTCGATGTTGAAGATGTAAACGCGCGGGTTGTTGCGGAAATAGGACATGTAGGTGATTTCCTGCAACGTCGGCGAGAACCGGGGCGTCAGCACCAGCGTCGTTCCGTCAGTCAGGAAACGGTGGTTCTCCCCATCCTGATCCATGATCGCCAGCCGCTTGCCGAACGGGTTGAGGCGGTTGCGCCCCACGCCCTTGGCGTCCTTGGGCTGCTCGGCGACATAGACGATCCGGGTGTCGAAATAGCCGTCTTCGCCGGTGATCCGCTTGTAGATTGAATCGGAAATGATGTGAGCCACGCGCCGCCAGTTGTCGGGCACGGTGAAATAGGCCAGGCCGATCATCTGCTGTTCCGAGAACACATCCCACAGCCGGAATTCGACCCGCAGCCGTCCGTCGGCCACGACCTCGGTCCGCCCCTGCACCAGGGCCTGGGCGTTGATCACGCGCCAATCGCCGAAACGCGGCAACGCATTGAGCGAGCCCGAAGATTGAATAAAGGCCTTGGGGTCAATCGGCTTGAACAGGCCCGAGCGTTCCAGGTTCGCGGCGATCACGCCCGCGATCTCGCGCCCGGCCCGGGCGGCGGTGCTGGATTTACCGACGAAGTCCGTCACGGCGATGGGCAGCGGTTCCACATTGCCGCGCGTGATGTCGATGGTGATTTCGGCCTTGGCCATGCGCGCTTCGCCCAACACCGCGGCGAAGGCCAACAGCGCGAACAACGGGGCGAAGGTCCGGACAAAGATTTTTTCGGGCATATTCATGGCTTTAATCGTCATCACAGCATTCCGCTCGGGTCAAATACGAACTTCAAATCACGCCAGACCTGATACTTGTCCGGCGGCAGGTTGAATTTATTGCAACGAGGGTCAAGCACGGCGCGGCGCGCGGCCTCGACCGCGACCTGGAAGTACCGGTCTGTGAACATGCGCCCCGTATCCGAAACCTCGACCGACTGGACCGAACCGTCGGGGTTGAGGGTCAGGCTTAATTCAGGCTTGAGCTTTTCCGCCCCCGGCGCGCCATAGGGCGGCGACCAGCATTTAGACACCTGATTGCGGATCATCGTCCGCCATTGGTCGATCTCAAGCTGCGACACCTTCTTCGTCGGATCGTACTTGATCGAATTGGCGTTGTTCTGAAGCGCCGCGCGAATACGCGCCATGGTGTCGTCGGCGGGCTTTTCGGGCTGCTTCTTCTTGGCCTTGTCCTCGGTCTCGGCGGGCGGTTGCTGTTTGATCTTTTCCAGGGTCTTCAGGACCGAGGCCGTATCGAACGCCGGTTGTTTCGGTTTCTTCGGCTTTTTCGGCACCGCCACTTCGGCCAATTGCGGCTTCGGCGGCTCGGGCTTGGCTTCCGGTTTCGGCTCGGCCTCTTTCTTCGGCTCGGGCTTGGGTTCCGGCTCCAGCTTGGGGGCGGGCTCGGGTTCCGGCTCGGGCTTCGGCGGCAGGGCCGCGACCTCGGGCTGCTTGGCCGGCGCCGGCGGGGCCGGTTTGGGTTTCGGCGGGGCCGGCGGCTTAGCCTGTTCGACCTTCGGCTTTTCCTTGGGTGCTTCGGGCTTGGGCTCGTTCTTCTTCGGCGTTTCCTGAACCGGAATCGGCGGCGCGTTGCGCATCTCGTCGACGTCGACGATTTCGACGAATACCGGCTGTTCTTCCAACAGCGGTTCGACCGCATGGAACGGCAAGCCCAGCCACGCCGCCAGGACAAGGCCGACGTGCAGACAAACGGATATGATCAGCGGGCTGCGCAAGGGCTCCCGCTACTTCTTGGCGGGCGCGCGCTTCGACGCTTTGCCCGGTTCCTGTGCGATCAGGGCGACACGCCGGTAACCCGCCGCGTTGATCTGCCCCATCACAGCCATGACACGACCGTAGTTGATGGCCTTATCCCCTCTGACGAAAATCCGGACATCCGGATTGGTGCCGGTGATAGCGTTCAATCTTGGCACCAATGTGTCCAAGTCGACCGCCGTGTCCTGCAGATAAATCTGTCCGCCCGCATCGACGCTGACCGCAAGCGGCTCGTCCTGACCCGATACGGCGCCGGCCTTGGTTTCCGGCAGGTCAACTTGCACACCGACCGTCAGCAAGGGTGCAGTGACCATGAATATGATCAGCAGAACCAGCATCACGTCGACGAACGGCGTGACGTTTATCTCGCTCATCAAATGGGAGCGTCCGCCACGCCGACGGCGCGCTGTCCGCTGTATGGTTACGGCCACGGTAGCGCCCTCCCCGGCCTTAGGAATCCAGCTCGCGCGATAGAATCGCCGAGAACTCGCCCGAGAAGTTTTCCAACCGCCCGGCGAACCGGTCCAGGTCCCGCGAAAACTTGTTGTAGGCGATGACCGCCGGGATGGCGGCCAGCAGGCCCAGCGCCGTGGCGAACAAGGCCTCGGCAATGCCGGGCGCGACCACCGCCAGCGAGGTGTTCTTGGAAATCGCGATCGACTGGAACGAATTCATGATCCCCCAGACGGTGCCGAATAGCCCGACGAAGGGGGCCGTACCGCCGGTCGTCGCCAGGAACGTCAGGTAGCGTTCGGCGCGATCCATTTCACGGTCGGCGGTAATCTGCATCACCCGGTCGATGCGTTGCGCCAACGAGGCCGAGGTCCCGCCCCCGTTCGGCGTGGCCCGGCGCCATTCGCGCATGGCGGCGGCAAACACCGCCGACATCGGGTCACCCGGGCGGGTCCCGATCTTGTCATACAGATTGTCCAGCGAGTCGCCCGACCAGAAGCGATCTTCGAACTTGTCCGACCGTTTGTTCAACCGCCGCACGGAAATGGACTTTTCGATGATGATCGCCCAGCACCAGATCGAGGCCGCGACCAACATCACGATTACGGATTTGACCACCAGATCGGCCTTCATGAACAGCGCCACGACCGAGAAATCCAGGTTGGTCGAGCCCGCCAGGGCCATTGCTTCCACGGCTTGGTTTTCCATTTTACGTCGTCTTCGTTCCCGTCGTTGTTCGTTGTCGGCTTGGCGTCTCCGCATCGCTGCGGGGGGTCAGCCTTCCGTTTCCGTGCCGGCGACGTTGCCGGTGAATTGTGTCAAAACTTCGCGAACTTCAGTCGGAAGTCGTACCGGACGCCCGACTGTATTGATACAGGCCAGCGTCACGTTCATCCGCACCAAGTCGTCCGCGTCGCGCCGCACGATCTGTTCCATCTCCACCGTTGCCCCGTGCACAGCCCGCACGCAGGTGTGAACCGTCAACAGATCATCCAAACGCGATGGTTTCAGGTATTCCGCATTGACCCGGCGCACCGCGATCGCAACGCCCTTCTGCGCCAAAATCGAGGAATTATCAAACCCCAGGTCGCGCAGCAGCTCGCTCCGCGCCCGCTCCGCGAATTTGAGATAGTTGGCGTAATAGACGATGCCGCCGGTGTCGGTGTCTTCGTAATAGATTCGGATCGGCGTTTGATGCCAGGTTTCGGAAGCGCCGCTCAAGCCTCGTCCTCCGCCTGCTGCATCCCGGCCAAAAGATCCATCTGCGGCGCATTCTTGGGCAGGTTCAGCCCCAAATGGCGGAAGGTTTCTGGCGTCACGGCGCGGCCGCGCGGCGTGCGCATCAACAAGCCTTGTTGGATCAAATAAGGCTCGATCACTTCCTCGATGGTGTCGCGCTGTTCCGACAATGCGGCAGCCAGGGTATCCACGCCCACCGGCCCGCCGCCGTAGACCTGGCAGATGCAGGTCAGGTAGCGCCGGTCCATGGCGTCGAGGCCCGCCTTGTCGACCTCCAGGCGAGTCAGCGCCGCGTCGGCGACCTTGGCATCGA
>CAXGUG010000070.1:0-21426 GCA_964012715.1 uncultured Rhodospirillaceae bacterium
AATGCGCTGGTCATTTTGGTGCCCGAGGAAAAACCCGTCGACGGCGACGGAGACGGAGAGCAAGCGGCGTAAGCGCGCCTACAGCCCCGCGTCGCGGATCAAGGTCCGCGCCGCGGACTTGGCCCGTTGGCCCGCGTCTTTTTGACCGGCGACATGGGCCATGACGATGGCCCCTTCGGATAGCAGGCATAGGCCGTCGGCCAGGGTCTCCGGATCTCTGGCGCCCGCCGCTTTGCACAGCTCTAACAGGTAGTCCTGCACCAGCTCCTTGTGTTCGCGCGAGGCCCGGTGGATCGGGTCCTCGGCCTGGGCGAATTCCGCCGCCGCATTGATGAACATGCAGCCGGTGAAGTCCTCGGTCGCGAACCAATCGCTCAAGGCGTCGAACACAGCCAACAGGCGTTCCTTCGGATCCTCGGTCCTCTGTTCGACCGCAACCGCCATCCAATCCCGAAACCGTTCGTCCCGTTTCTGCAGGACCGCCAGGATCAGCTCGTCCTTGGACTTGAAGTGATTGTACAGGGTCATGCGGGCGATCCCGGCCTCCGCGATGACGCGATCGATGCCGGTCGCGTGATAGCCGTGACGTTTGAACAGCTCCAGTGCCGTGTCGACCAGCAGTTCCCGTTTAGACGATGCCATGTTGGTACGCTTTCTTATTAAATAGAACGATTTATCTAAAACATACGCTTGTGCGCCGTCGCGATGAAGCCATTCGTCTGTCTGCCCTGCTACTCCAAGGGCGAGGTTCCCCTTAACCAGTGCAATTGCATCGAGTTGCTGAGCGGTCGGCAGCGCAATGGAGATGTGTTGATTTGCATATTGACAATATAGACCGATCTATCTAAAACGCAATCACCGCATGGCGGAAACGTCATCGTCCCGATTTTCCGGGGCGTGGAGGCAGCTAAGGAGGTTGGCCGTGGATATTCCGGATATTGTGAAAATCACCATTGCCGGTGGTTTTGTCGTCGCAACGGCCATTGTCGGCGCGGTTATCGCCGGGCCGACGTCCGATACGGAATTTGCGGGCCGCGCCCCGATTTCGGACGCGCCGGCGCAGGATTTGAGCCTTGCCGATTGGCGTGTCCCGGAGGAGGCGTTTGATCCGCTTTTGTCGACGGCGGATTCTTTCGGCTTTCCGATCCCGCTGGAGACCGGCTGGGTCACGCTAAGCGATAGTTTGGATATGGTTCGGCCGGCCCGCGCCTTCCCCGGCGGCGCGACGGATTGACCGGAAGAATAGGCCCGGCGGGCCCGACAAGGAGTAAAACCTGATGACAGACCAAGACGGTTCCAGCCGCCAGATACGTCCGACGAGCGACGTTGCGTTTACCGATACCGTGAAAGAGATCCAAACGCGCAAGGGGTCGCGCGCCGGATATGCGCGGATGGAGGACAAAGGCGGATGGCGGGACCGGATCACGGAAGACCTGGCCGCCTTTCTGGCGTCGCGGGATTCGTTCTACCTGTCGACCGCCAACGCCGCCGGGCATCCCTATATCCAGCACCGCGGCGGCATGCCCGGTTTTATCCGGGTGCTGGACGACAAGACCTTCGCCTTCGCTGACTTCAAGGGCAATCGGCAGTACATCACGCAAGGCAACCTGGCTGAAAACCCGCAGGCCTTCATCTTTCTGATGGACTACCCGAACCGCCGCCGCATCAAGATTTGGGGCCGGGCCCATGTGGTCGAGGACGACGCGCATCTGATCGCCGA
The DNA here is from genome assembly GCA_964012715.1 of uncultured Rhodospirillaceae bacterium. Taxonomy (GTDB): domain Bacteria; phylum Pseudomonadota; class Alphaproteobacteria; order Rhodospirillales; family Casp-alpha2; genus UBA1479. The sequence goes on from CAXGUG010000070.1 coordinate 1,721, forward strand.
TTTGATGGTGCCCGGCTACGAAGCGGAGCCGGAACAGGCCATCGTGTTCGAAATCACGGCCTGGGATTCCAACTGCCCGCAGCACATCCTGCCGCGCTACACCCACGCCGATGTGGTCCGAGCCGTCGCCCCTCTGAAAGAACGCATCGCCGAGTTGGAGGCCCGATTGGCCGCCGCCGGCTTAACCCCTGATCCCGTCTCCTGATTTCGAAAGGAACCGTTCCCATGTCCGAAGCCCGTCCGCCGCTGCCGCCCTTTACCCGCGAAACCGCCGCACAAAAGGCCCGCATGGCCGAAGACGCTTGGAACAGCCGGGATCCGGTGCGGGTGTCCCTGGCCTATACGCCCGATAGCCGCTGGCGCAACCGGTCCGACTTTTTTCAGGGGCGGGACGCGATCGTCGAATTCCTGACCCGCAAGTGGGAACGGGAGCTGGATTACAAGCTGATCAAAGAGCTTTGGGCCTTCGACGAAAACCGCATCGCCGTGCGCTTCCAATACGAATATCACGACGCCGACGGAAACTGGTTCCGCGCCTATGGCAACGAGAACTGGGAATTCGACGAAAACGGTTTGATGGCTTGGCGCCAAGCCTCGATCAACGATGTGCCGATCAAGGAAGCCGACCGCAAGTTCACCTGGGAAGGCGACGGCCCGCGCCCGGCGGATTTCCCGAGCCTGAGCGAGCTAGGCCTGTAAGGGCGTCTTGGTCTCTTCGCGGGTCCGGACCCAGGTCTGCTGAACCACGAAGGCGTCGAAGCTGGCCCGGTGGCGGCGTTCGTTCAGGGCGTCGAGGATGCGGTCCTTGGTCTCGTGCCAGACGGTCATCTGCGGCTCGGTCAGGATCATTTCCAGCGGGCTGGTTCGAAAGCTGGGGCGGATCTGGCTTTTGTCGAACAGCTTGATCAGCCAGGGATGATCCACGACCCAACCGTCGGTGAAGACGGTCTTGTCGGCCAGGATGGCATTCAGGTCGGCGGCGATCTGCCAGGCCGGTTTGCCGTGGCTGGCCAGAATTTCTCGCGAGATATGGTGGACCTGTTCGGCGCCGTCGTCCCAATGGGTCCAATCCTCGGCGGGATGGATCAGCGAGCAATACTTGCTGCCGTCCTCAAGGGCAAGGCCGACCTCGATCGGATAGCTATGCGGGCCGAAGCCCGAAGCCTCTACATCGATAATGCAGGGGATGTGTTCGCCCGCGGCTCCCATCGCCGTTCTCCGTCGTCAGGGGCGGAGGGCGGTCTGTCTCAGGTCCGCGCCGTCAGGCCCTTTTGCTTCATCCGCCACAGCAGGACGTCCATGCGGTCCTGGCCGTAGAAGGTTTCGCCGTCGTACACCATGCACGGGACGCCCCAATGTAGGGCCTCGTCGAAGGCGCGCTGATTGTCCGACACTACCTCTTCCAGCATTTCGGTCTGATTTTCAACCTCATTCATGAGGGTTTCCGCATCTAGACCGGCCTGGGTAAGGGCGGCGGCGTAATGGGCGTCGGTGTTCCAGTCGTCGGTTTTGCCGTCCCAGATGGTTCGCATAATCGCGTCGGTAAATTCGAACGCCTTGCCGCGTGTCTGCGCCGCAGCGCCGGTCAGGGTCAGGCGGCGGATATGCGGCTGGTCGGGCGAGATCTCGTATTTCTCGTTATCCATGACGATGGGATCGGGGACCGGCTTTCGCACCGGCATGCCCAGCATCTCGCCCAAGCGATGATAATCGTTGGTGTGATAGGGCCGGTATTTGCGGTTTATGGTCGCGAAGAAATTCGGGTTGCGCACCGCCATCGGATAGACCGGCCGGATATTGATCTCGACGTCATAGTCCCGCCGCCAATCGCAAAAACGGTCCAGCGTCAGGTAGCAATAGGGGCTTCGGTACGACCAGAAGACATCGACGGAATGGGGCATGTCGAGGCCTCCCTTATAATCCCATCTGGCGGATCATCGCCCGGCACAGATCGCTGCCGCCGTCGGCGTAATGATTCAGGATGGTGAAGTGGTTGGCGCCTGGGACCTTCATCAAATCGACCTGTGCACCCTGGCCGCGCAAGGTTTCGACATAGTCGCTCGACTGGCGGATGAACTCATCCGTCTCCGCCCCGCCGACGGCGATCAGGGCCGGGCCGCCGCCCAGCAGGGGCAGGCGTTCGGGCGAATGCTCGGCGACGTCGCTTTCGCTCAGATGCAGGGTGTCGTCGATGTAGCATTGGCGCATGGGCGTCAGGTCGTAAAGGCCCGACAACGCGGCGCCACCCTTGATGGCGTCGGTCGGAAGGCCCCAGCCGGTCCAATCGGTGGCCATCATCATGGCGGTGATATGCCCGCCCGCCGAATGACCGGACACGAACAGCCGGTCGCGGTCGCCGCCGAAGGTCTCGGCGTTTTTCCAAACCCAGGCGACAGCGGCGCGGCATTGGCGCAGCAGCTCCGTCATGTCGACCGAGGGGATCAGGGCGTATTCGACGGAGATCACGATGGCGCCGGCTTCGACCTGGCCGCGCACGATGAAGTGGCTGTCTTCCTTGTCGCGGCTCATCCAATACCCGCCGTGGAAGAACACGCGGATCGGGAAGGGGCCGTCGCCTTTGGGCAGGAAGATATCCAGCTTTTCACGCGCGTGATCGCCATAAGCGACGTTCAGGCGGGTTTCGAAATCGTCCAGCACGGCGGCGCAGGCAGGGCCCCAGGCGCCATAGATTTCGGCGTGGTTCGGGACGCGTTCGCGGTTGTTGTATTGGAAATCGAGGTCGTCGCGGGTCAAGCCGCGATAGATGGCGGTATCCGACATTGGAAACGAGGCCTTTGGTTTATTCGAAGGGAAGCATCACGTTCTTTTGGTAGGCGGGGCGCACGTTCAAGCGATCCCACCAAGCCCGCAGGTTGGGCAGGTCCGGGCCGTCCGGCACCAGGGTGTGCCAGCGATAGGCCGAACAGCCGAGCGGAATGTCGCCCATGTTCAACTCGTCGCCCGTGATGAAGGGTTTGTCGGCCAGGTGCTTGTCCAGCATCGTCCACAAGGTCGCTGCCTTTTCCGTGGCGGCGGCCAGGGCGTCCGGATTGCGGGTTTCGTCCGTGGCGCGGATCATCTGGAAATACAGCACGGTCATCGGCGGGTGCATGGCGGCGCTGTACCAATCCATCCACTGGTTGGCATGGCCGCGAACCTTGACGTCGGCCGGCAGCCAAGGGGCGCCGCCGTAGGCTTCCAGGATGTAGCGCACGATGCTGTGGCTTTCCCAAAGAACGTAATCGCCGTCCAACAAAGTCGGGATTTGGCCGTTGGGGTTCTTGGCGAGATATTCCGGCACTTTGTCGCCGCCGTACTTGCCGCCGATGTCGACCCGCTCGGCCTCAAGGCCCAGCTCGTCGATCAGCCACATGACTTTTTGAACGTTGACGGATGAAGCGCGTCCCAGCACTGTGAGCATTCTTTTTTTCTCCTTATGACCGCAGTCGCGGCGCACGTTAGCACATGAACGAAAAATCTGTCGCGGGTGAAAGCATGTCGCCCGGTCGTCGCTTGGCCTGGGGCTTGACCGCGACCTGGCTGGTCCAGGTCGTGGGCACGGCCGCGATGTTCGGCGTGCATGTGTTGGCCCCGGCCATCGCGATGGAGATGGGCGTCGACGCCACTTTGGTCGGCGTCTATGTGGCAATTGCCTACCTGACCGGTCAACTTTCGGGATTGGCCTGCGGCGGTTTCGTCGACCGTTATGGGGCCCTGCGCATGTCTCAGGTCAGTTGCCTGTTCGCGGCCCTGGGGATCGTCACGCTGTTTCCCGCCCATGTCTGGCTGGCGCCGGTGGCGGCGGTGTTCATGGGGATATGCTACGGCCCGTTGAACCCGACCAGCACGGCCATTCTGCGGGGATTGGGGAACCAGAATCGACAGCCGTTGATTTTCTCGGTCAAACAAACAGGCGTGCCGTTCGCCGGGGTCTTGGTCGGCATGTCTCTACCCGCCGTGACGGCGATGTACGATTGGCGGATCGCCTTCGGCCTTTATGCGGTAATTGCGATTGTTGTCGCCTTGGCAATTCAGCCGGTGCGCGAGGTGTTCGATCATCGCCGCGACCGCGATGGCGGACGGCCGAAGATCGCGATCTGGGGCCCCCTGAAAATGGTCCTGCGCGATCCGGCATTGCGGGCGCTGGCCCTGGTCGGTTTCGCCCTGGCCGGTGCGCAGATCAGCCTGGGGTCGTTCTACGTTTTGTATCTGATCCACACTTTGAATTGGTCCTTGGTCGACGCGGGGATGCTGTATGCCGTCGTACAAGGCGGCGGCATCTTCGGGCGATTGATGTGGGGTTACGTGGCCAAACAGGTGTTTTCGCCGGTGTCCGTTCTGGTCGGGGTCAGCGCCATGGTCTGCGGCCTGTTCATGCTGACGACGTTGGTCACCCCGGAATGGCCGATCTGGCTGATCGCGGCGCTGTCGCTTCTTCTCGGTGGGTGCAGTTATGGCTGGAACGGTGTCTGGCTGTCCGAAGTGGCCGATATCGCTCCGCAGACGGATGTCAACGCGGCAACCGGCGGCGCCCAGTTCATCATGTTCGGCGGGGTGACCGTTATGCCGCCGATTTTCGGGGCCTTGGTCGATGCTTCGGGCAGCTATACGGCGCCGTTCGTGGCAGCCGGGGTGTTCGTGCTGGCGGTTGCGGTCTACTTGATAGTCGTGTTGCAGCGCACCCGCGCAACCAATTGATAGTATATTGTATACAATGACTTAGGCCTATCGGCCTATGGTCAGGTTTATGAAATTCATCTTATAATCCCGGTCAGGCACACCGCCCCGAGGTTCCGAATTTCATGCCCAACTCAATGATTCAGCGCCTGCTACTGGTCGAAGACGATCCGCCCCTGGCGCGCGTCTATCAAGAGTATCTGAAATCCGAGCCCTATGAAGTCGTCCATGCCGATACTGGCAAGAAGGCGCTGAAGGAATTGGCCGATGGTTCCTTCGACGGGTTGATCCTGGATGTCCAATTGCCGGACATGAGCGGCCTGGAAATTTTGAAAAAGGTGTCCGAGGACAACCCCCGCACGGCGGTCGTCGTGATCACGGCGCATGGCTCGGTCAATATGGCGGTCGAGGCCATGCGCGAGGGGGCGGCGGACTTCCTGATGAAGCCGTTCAATGCGGAACGCCTGATCTTCACCCTGCGCAATGCGCTGGAGCGGCAGGAACTGAAGGGCATCGTACAGACGCTCAAGCAGGACCTTGCGCGGGAAACCTATTGCGGCTTCATCGGTAAATCGCTGGCCATGCAGGCGGTCTACCGGATCATCGATTCTGCGGCGCCGTCAAAAGCCACGGTGTTCATCACGGGCGAATCCGGCACGGGCAAGGAAGTCTGCGCCGAGGCCATTCACGGTCAAAGCCCCCGTGGGGGCAAGCCGTTCATCGCTTTGAACTGTGGGGCGATCCCGCAGGAGCTGATGGAAAGCGAGATCTTCGGCCATGTGAAAGGGGCCTTTACCGGCGCCCATGCCAACCGGGACGGGGCCGCGACACTGGCCGATGGCGGGACCTTGTTCCTGGATGAAATTTGCGAGATGGACCTGTCGCTACAGGTCAAGCTGCTGCGCTTCATCCAGACCGGCGGTTTTCAGAAGGTCGGCAGTTCCACGGTCGAGAAAGTCGACGTTCGCTTCGTCTGCGCGACCAACAAGGACCCCTGGGAGGAGGTTGAGAAAGGGAACTTCCGTGAAGACCTATACTTCCGCCTGCATGTCATCCCGGTGCATCTGCCGCCGCTGCGCGAGCGGGGCGAGGATATCCTGGATATCGCCGGCAAGTTCCTGACTGAATTTGCGCAGGAGGAAGGAAAGGGGTTTCAGACGTTCGATGCGGACACCGCTTCGATCCTCGCGGACTTCGCCTGGCCGGGTAACGTTCGGCAGTTGCAGAACGTGATCCGGAACGTGGTCGTGCTGCACGATGGCGAGGTCGTCTCCCCGGATATGTTGCCGCCGCCTTTGGGCAAGGTTCGGGGGAAGGCTCCAGCGATTTCCCCGCAAACTGCCATGCAGGCTCCGCAATCGGAGGCGCCTCCGAAAGCCGTGGCGGCCGGAGGCGACGTGGTTATTCGTCCGTTGTGGCAGGTCGAGCAAGAGCTGATCAATGCCGCCATCGAACAATGCGACGGCAACGTATCGCGAGCGGCGGCGATGTTGGAATTGAGTCCGTCAACGGTCTATCGCCGTCTGCGCGAGGCCGAGGAAAAGGCCGAGGGCGGGACGGACGCCGCCGAATGACGGCCTAAGTCGAGATTTCTTCTACGTAGGCGGCCAAAGCGCCTTTGGCCTTGTCCACGGCGGTCATGAGCGCATCGGCTAGCGACAACGCCGTATTCCGTTCGCCCGCTTTTCCCGAGACCTCCAATTCAGCGCTGATGCGACGTACTTCCGTCGCGCCAAAAGTCGCGGCGCTGCTTTTTAAGGCATGGGCTTCGGCGGCGATCGCGGCCAGATTGCCTTCTTCCTTCAGTTCGGCGATACGCGCAATGCGTCCATCCGCAGTCGTGGTGAACACCTTGATCAGTTCCGGTAGCAATTCGCGGCTGGTGTCGGCTTCCAATGCGGCAAGAATCTGCCGGTCGATGGGTGAAGCGGCGGCGTCCGTCATGGTCTGCTCCTAATTCTCCACGCGGCGGGACAGAATCCCTAGAATGACCTTAAACAATGCATCTCGGCGGACAGGCTTCTCCAGGCATAGATCGAAACCGGCGTCACGCATGTCGGCAAGGCGTTTAGGAGAAACGTCGCTGGTAATGGCAACGAGCGGAATGTCGCTGTCGGGGGTCGGCAAGGCGCGGATCGCGGCTGCGGTTTCCAGTCCGTTCATCTCGGGCATGTTGATATCAAGTAGAAACAGGTCGATGTGTCCGTCATCCAGCAGGGCGAGGGCATCGCGACCATTTTCGACGGTGGTGGCGCGGATGCCGGATTTTTCAAGGAGACTGCCGAGAACCAATCGGTTGGAGGCGTCGTCGTCGGCCAGAACCACGTGCCATTCCAACGAGGCGGCTTCGGTGTTTCGGCGACCGATCCAGCGGATAAGATTCTCGAAATCGGCGTCACTTTGAACGCGGCTACTGAGCGGTAGCGCATCGAGATTATCCAATAATGCTATAGGTCCTTGAAAATCAGGCATATTTTCCACGCTGAACCGACAAGAGCGTTTCTTTATCAAGGGATAAAAGCAACATCCATGCCATTCCGGGGGCAATGAAAAAACCCGCCAAGTTGGTCTTGGCGGGTTTTCCAATCTTAATCGAGTTGGTTTCGATCAGCGACCGATCGCATATCCCTGCATGAAGCGCGGGTTAGCGGCGGCCTTGAGCATGCCGTCTTCTTTGCAGGCGGCAGTCAGGCGGCCGATGCACCAATCGTCATCGACCTCGAGCTTATGGCCGCGCTTGACCAGTTCCTTTTGCGTTTCCTGGGGGAATCGACCTTCGATCACCAAGTGGCCGGGCGCCCAATGGCGCGGATAGAACGAGCCGGGGAAATGCTTGGTATGGAACGCCGGGGCGTCGATGGCTTCCTGCATGTTCAGGTCGTAGTGAACCTTGCGCACGAAATAGCCGAGCGCCCATTGATCCTGTTGGTCGCCGCCGGGGGTCCCGAATGGCATCCAGGCCTTGCCGTCGCGCAGTGCGAAACCGGGGCTGAGCGTGGTCCGCGGGCGGGAGCGGGGACGCAGGCGATCCTGTTTGTTCTCGTCCAGCCAATACATCTGCGCCCGGTTGGTCAGGCAGAAGCCCAGGCCCGGTACGGCGGGGTTGCTCTGCAGCCAACCGCCCGACGGGGTGCCGGACACCATGTTGCCGTGCTTGTCGATGATGTCGAAGTGGCAAGTGTCGCCCGGCGCGGCGCCGTTCTCGGCGACTTCCATGTCGTCGAAACGCGCGACCGTCGGCTCGCCGATGCCCAATGCGCTCGGCTGGCCGATTTCGTCTTCCGACGGAACCCGCAGGATCGGATCGGCGCCAAAGCCCGGCACGTCGCCGGGGCGCAGTTCCAGCGAGGCCTGATCGGTGATCAGCGACCGGCGTGCCGCGTTGTAGGCATCGGACAACAGCACATCCATCGGGATATCGATGAAGTCTGGATCGCCGTAGAATTTTTCCCGGTCGGCGAAGGCCAACTTGGCGCATTCAGTAACGACATGAACGAAGTCCGGGCCGGTGAACGGCATCGAAGACAGATCGAAGCCTTTGAGCAAAGCCAACTGCTGCAGCAGGGCCGGGCCCTGGCCCCAGGGGCCGGTCTTGCACACGGTATAGTTCATGTAGTCGTAGGTGAGCGGCGCTTCGATCGTGGCCTGCCACGACGCCAGGTCGTCGCCGGTCAGGAAGCCGGTGTGCCGCTCCCCGGTGGTGTCCATGACGGGGGTGCGCATGAAGGTGTCGATCGCCTCGGCGACGAAGCCCTTGTACCAGACGTCGTGCGCGGCGTTGATTTCCGCCTCGCGGCCGCCGCCGGCGCTTTCCGCTTCCCTCAGGACACGGCGATACATATCGGCCATGACTTCGTTGCGGAACAGCGTGCCGGGTTGCGGCACTTCGCCGTTCTTCAGCCAGATATCCCGCGAGGTATGCCATTCGTCCTCGAACATCGGCTTGATCGTGGCGATGGTGTTGCTGATGTTCGGCACCAGGGCATAGCCGCCCGAGGCGAATTCAATGGCCGGTTCCAGGACTTCGCGCAGGCGCATGGTCCCGAAGTCCCGCAGCAAGGTGCACCAGGCGCTGAACGCACCGGGCACGACGGCGGACTGATGGCCGGTGCCGGGCATGATCTTGTGCCCCAGGGCTTTCATCTTTTCGATGGTCTGGCTTGCCGCCGACACGCCCTGGCCACAGATCACATGGGTTTTATCGTCATGGGCGGTGTGCACGATGATCGGCACGTCGCCGCCCGGGCCGTTCAGGTGCGGCTCCACGACCTGAAGGGCGAACCCGGTCGCGACGCCCGCGTCAAAGGCGTTGCCGCCTTTTTCTAAAATCGCCATGCCGACGGCAGTGGCAAGCCAATGGGTCGAGGTTACGACCCCGAAAGTGCCAAGAATTTCGGGACGAGTTGTAAACGGTTGTGTCGATGGCATCTCAGATGAACCTTCCTTGGGGGAGGCACGGTCGTGAAGTCGCCGCGCCTTGTTGGTCTCATTTCCTATCCCCTTCCCATGGGGACCGCAACCACCGGGAATGCGGGCGATAGATTAATTCAAGTCATTGCCAGATATTTTCGGTTGGCCTCTGAATGCATCATTTCTAAAGTTCAACCATAAACAGAATCAAAATCATCCTACGAAACACCACGGAAGAAACAGCCACACCATGACAGAGAATTACGCCTGGGCGCCGGATATCTACGACGTCCTCAAGGATTTGGACGTGCGCCAAGTTGCCTACGTCCCCGATGCGGGCCATGCTCGTCTGCTCAAAATGTGCGAAGCCGACAACGCCATGCGTTGCATTCCGCTGACCACGGAAGAAGAGGGTATTTCCCTCTGCTCCGGGGCCTGGCTGGGCGGCGAGCGGGCGGTGATGCTGCTGCAGTCGTCCGGTGTGGGCAACTGCATCAACATGCTGTCGCTGGCCAATACCTGCCGTTTCCCGCTGCTGATGCTGGTGACGATGCGGGCCCAATGGCGCGAATTCAATCCCTGGCAGAAGCCGATGGGAGAGGGCACGCGCCCGGCCCTGGAAGCCATGGGCGTCAAGGTGACGCAGGCCGAACACCCCGACGAAGTCGGCGAGACCGTGCGCTCCGCCGGTGAAATGGCCTACGGCTGGCCCGACATGGCCGCCGTGCTGCTGCATCAAAAGCTGATGCCCGTGAAGACCTTCGGTAAATAAGGCGGGGAGAAGAAAAATGGATAAGCAACGCGCCGACAATTACGAACTGCACCGCCGCGAGGTCGCCAAGACCCTGCTGGCCGACCGCAACGACGACTTCCTGGTCATCACCGGCCTGGGCTCGCCCAACTGGGATGCCACCGCCGCCGGCGACCATCCGCTGACCTTCCCGCTGTGGGGGGCGATGGGCGGGGCCGCCACCATGGGCCTGGGCCTGGCCACCGCGCAGCCTGACAAACGGGTCATGGTGATGACCGGTGACGGTGAAATGCTGATGGCGATGGGCTCCTTTGCGACTATCGCGACCCAGGCGACTGAGAACCTTGCGATCGTCGTGTTCGACAACGAACGTTATGGCGAGACCGGCATGCAGGCGACCCATACGGCGGGACCCGTCGACATGGCCGCCGTCGCCAAGGCCTGCGGTTTTCCGGTCACGGCCACGGTCAAGACCGAAGCCGAATTGATGGAGGCCCTGCCGCTGATCAAGGAAGCCAAGGGTCCGGTCTTCATCGATATCAAGGTCAAGGCAGAACCGCTGCCGTTCATCCTGCCGACCAAGGATGGCGTGCATCTTAAGAACCGCTTCCGCGAGCGGCTTCTGGGACCGGATAGCCTTCTCTAAAGAAGTACCCCCTCGTCACCCAGGCGGTGGCGAGTTGGCATGCTAATTGCTTCTTTCCGTGCGTGGCGGGTGGGCTTGGTTGCCTGCCCGCCGCGTACTGCTTTGGGGTTGCTGCGTCGGCCCACGAGAAAGGAAGCGGCAATGCCGTCGAAGGACAATTATCAGCTCTCAATAATGCTTTTGATCGGAGGCGTCGGGATCGCCGCGATCACTCATTTTCTATTTGGCAGCATGGACCCCGTGGAAAGCTGGGTGACCTTCACCCGCGATCATGAAGAGTTGGAGCTGGACGAGCTGCCGATGATCTTCTTTTCGTTGCTGATCTATGCGCTCTTCATTTTGTGGTCCTTGCATCGTGCTAATCTGAACCTGATCAAGTCCTTGCGTGAGAGCGTCGCCCGTCGTCAGACGGCGGAAAACGATATGCGAAAGGCGCTTGCCGCGCGTGACGGGTTCTTCGCCGCGATGAGCCACGACCTGCGAACGCCAGTGAACGGGATCGTCGGTTTTTCCGAGATGATCCGGTCGGAAACCTTCGGCCCGTTGGGGCATGAAAAATACAAGGAATACGCCGACTGCATTCACCGCGCCGGCAGCTTGCTGAACAACACCATCACACAAATTCTCGACGTCTCGAAGATTGCCGGGGAAGGCGAACTTCCGGTTCATGAGGAAGTCTTCGACCCGATGTCGGAAATCGAGTTCTGCCGTCGTTTGGTCGGCGGGTGGACAGGCGACAAGCGGATCATCGAGTTTACAGGAAACGCCGATGGCGCCAGCATCCTGTTCGACCGTTCGCTGTTCCGTCGCTACGTGATCAACCTGCTGGCCAATTCCATCAAATACGCGGGTGATGGGGCCGCCGTCGGCATTCATATGATGTCGAATGGTGAAAACGCCGGCCTGACGCTGACGGTCTACGACGACGGCACAGGCGTTGGCGTTGCACAATTGCATGACGCAGGTAAGCCGTTCACGCGGATGCGCGGGGTCGATGACGACTCATACATGACCAGCGCCGGCCTGGGGCTTTGGATCGTTCAGAACATCGCCAAGGTCCATCAGTGCGAGATTTCCATCCGTTCGGACGCGGGCCAGGGCTTTCGGGTCGTGCTCGGTATCCCCGCCGCCCGTGTCGTCGCCCGTGCGGAAGAGCAGGTCCCCCTGGCCTGTTAAGCCGCCCCCGATGGGCAAGCCCCTTTCGCCGCGCGCACCGGCCCTGATACAGTTCCCTCCAATAAACACATCAGAACAAAACTGATTTCATGGAGGAAACGACCGTGGGCACCCTTAAACGGTACCAAATGATCATTGCTGGGGAGAAAACCGACCCGGCGTCCGGCGAATGGTTCGAAACCGCCAATCCCTATACAGGCGAAGCCTGGGCTGAGATCCCGCGTGGCGGGGCCGAGGATATCGACCGCGCCGTTCAGGCGGCGAAGGCCGGGTTCGAGGCTTGGCGCAAGACCACGCCGACCCAGCGCGGTCATCTGATGCGCCGCCTGGCGGATTTGATCGCGGAACGCGCCGACGACCTGGCGGCGACGGAAGTCCGGGACAACGGCAAGCTGATCGCCGAAATGGGCATGCAGCTGAAGTACGTGCCGCAGTGGTATTATTACTTCGGCGGTCTGGCCGACAAGATCGAAGGCCGCGTCATCCCCATCGACAAGCCCGATACCTTCAACTTTACCCGCAAGGAGCCGCTGGGCGTCATCGGCATGATCACGCCGTGGAATTCGCCCTTGCTGCTGACGGCGTGGAAGCTGGCCCCGGCGCTGGCCGCCGGGAACGCGGTGGTGCTGAAGCCGTCGGAATTCACCTCGGCCTCGGCCTGCGAATTCGTTGAACTGTTCCGCGAAGCGGGCTTCCCCGACGGTGTGGTCAACGTTGTCACCGGTTACGGCAAGGAAGCGGGCGAAGCCCTGATCAACCATCCCGACGTCGCCAAGATCGCCTTTACCGGCGGCTCGTCGACCGGTCGGCACGTCTATTCGACGGCGGCACAGACCTTCAAGAAGGTCTCGTTGGAACTGGGCGGCAAGTCGCCCAACATCGTGTTCGACGACTGCAACATGGAAAACGCGGTCAAGGGCGTGATTTCCGGCATCTTCGCCGCCACCGGTCAGACTTGCATCGCGGGTTCGCGCCTGTTGGTGCAGAAATCGATCCATGACGAGTTCGTGGAAAAGGTCGTGGCCCTGGCCAAGACCGCCAAGATGGGCAACCCTATGGACATGGACACCCAGGTCGGCCCGGTTACGACCCCGCCGCAGTACGAAAAAATCCTGGGCTACATGGACATCGCCAAGGGCGAGGGGGCCGAGGCCGTCCTCGGCGGCGGCAAGGCCGAGCGGCCCGAATGCGGCAACGGCTGGTTCGTCGAGCCGACGATCTTCACCGGGGTGAACAATCAGATGCGGATCGCGCAGGAAGAAGTCTTCGGCCCGGTCCTATCGGTCATTCCGTTCGAAGACGAGGAAGAGGCGCTAGCCATCGGCAATGACGTCGTCTACGGGCTTGCGGCCGGTGTCTGGACCGAGAGCATCCGCCGCGCCTTCATCATGTCGCAGGAGCTTCAGGCCGGGACGGTATGGGTCAATACCTACCGCGCGGTCAGCTACATGACGCCGTTCGGCGGATACAAGCAGTCGGGCCTGGGCCGGGAAAGCGGCCAGGATTCGATCGAGGAATACCTGCAGACCAAGTCCGTTTGGATTTCCATGGCGACGGAAGTGCCCAACCCTTTCGTCATGCGGTAAAATCCCCAATCCGTCCGGGCGCTTCGGCGCCCGGACCCGATTGGAGGTCTGGCAATGTCAAAGACGGTATTGATCACGGGCGGCAGTCGCGGCATCGGCGAGGCCATGGTGCGCCTGTTTGCCGAGCGGGGCTGGACCGTCATCTTCACCTTCGTCAGCAACGCCCCGGCGGCCTTTGCCGTCGCCAAGGACGCGAATGCCCATGCCATGCGTTGCGATTCCGGGCGGGAAGAAGACATCCTTGAATTGTTCGCCGCCTTGGATAAGGACGGCATCGTCCTGGACGCCTTGATCAACAACGCAGGCGTGTCCGGGCCCAAGCGACGCGTCGCCGACGTGACTTGGGCAACCTTGGAAGAAGTCTCCCGCATCAACTTCATGGGGCCTGTGGTGTTCTGCCGCGAAGCCGCCAAGCGCATGTCCACCGCCCGGGGCGGCAAGGGCGGGGCGATCGTCAACGTGTCCTCGACCTCGACCAAAAAGGGCGCGCCGGGACAATGGGCGGACTACGCCGCGCTAAAGGGCGCAATAGACGTGTTCACCAACGGCTTCGCCCGCGAAGTCGCTGCCGAGGGCATCCGCGTCAACGCCGTCGCACCGGGATATGTTCTGACCGATATGGCGCGGGACGGCGGCATCGCCGCCAGCTTCGACCAAGCCCTGAAAACGGAGATCCCCATGGGGCGGATCGGCGATACCCGGGACGTGGCAGAGGGCGCGTTCTGGCTTTGCTCCGACGCCGCCAACTACGTCACGGGCACGGTTTTGACCGTAGCAGGCGGCCGTTAGGCCGAATTTCGCCGGTCTGTGGATAACTTTGGGGATAGAAAACGGTCGTGCTATCGACTGTCCAACCCGTCCCAATAGGCGAGACGTTCGGCGGGAAAGTCTTCAGGCAATGCGCCCGATGTATCCCCAAGTGAAGCCTTTACGTTGTCGCTCGGCACCCTTTGAATTTTCCGCCGTAGACTCACAGGTTGTGTCGGTCACGTTGTGCTGAGTGTTTTTGCGTGCCCCAATTAATGAGAATTCATCCGTTTTTGTCGGGCGGGCCGTGTACCCCTTGAGAACCCAGGCTTTTTGCGTTGCGTGCCGACGTTGTTCGGGGCTCGGCGAGGGGTCCGTGAAAGTAGTATTTCGCGACTGGGTTCCGGGCGAGCTGGCGATGCGGCGAAATTTTCGAACGCTGCGCTTGGTTTCGCAGGTCTTCACAACCGCCGGAAGCGCCAAGCGGTGGTGCTGGCCCGGATGGTTTCTGCAAATATGAATTTCTCGAGACGGCCTGGAAAAAGGCTTTGAATCAAGGGTGTGGATATCTTGCGCCGCAATCTCTGGGATACAGTATCAATACCCGAAATTCGCGCACAAGGTGCGTCTGGCGCGTTCGGCGCCTAAGGAACGGTGCCTCGACCGGCCCGTCTTCACTACGCAATGCGAAAGGGTGAAATGTTTACACCGGCTGCGAAAGCCCCTGGTGAATGACGCTTGCCCCCGGAAAGCCGGGATGGTAGCTGGGATGTACACAGGCGACGGGGTGAAAAGCCCGGCCAAAGAAGAATAGCAAGGAGACTCCCCCATGTTCGATCGTGACCGTTTTACCCAGGACTGCCTGGACGCCATCAAGGAAACCGACAGCCACCTGGCAGTGAAGGAATTGATCGAACGCGCCTGCAGCGATCCGGCCGATCTGCTGCGCGGCCTGGGCGAGCCGACCAAGGCCGGCCCGGATAAGATCTATGTCTCCGACGAGTTGACCATCCTCAACCTCGTTTGGGGCCCGTACATGACCTTGAAGCCGCATAACCATAACATGTGGGCGGTCATCGGCCTGTACACCGGCGCTGAAGACAACGTGTTCTGGAAAAAGGTTGAAGGCGAGCCGGGCAAGAGCCGGATCGAAGCCGCCGGCGCCAAGGCCATGCGCCCGGGCGACGTCGCACCGTTGGGCAAGGACATCGTCCACTCGGTGACCAACCCGATCGACAAGCTGACCGGCGCGCTGCACGTCTACGGCGGCAACTTCTTCGAGATTGAACGCAGTGAATGGGAGCCGCAGTCCCTGATTGAACGTCCCTATGACGTCGAAAAGAACATGGCCCTGTTCGAGCGTTACAACGCCGACCTGGCGGCGGCGGAATAATCCGCGCGCGGGACTAGCTGGATACGGGGCCCTCGCATGACGGCGACGTTCGAAGCGTTTCAGGAAAAGTTCCAGGTCTCGCGCCTGGAACTCTGGCGCTCCGATCATTGGACATGGTCGTTACGGCCGGTTCACTGCACGCTGGGGGCCTCGGTCCTGTCCCTGAACCGCTGGTGCCCGCAACTGGGCGAGATGACAGCCGATGAGGGTGCCTCCTTCGCCAAGGCCTGCGCCTATGTCGAGGGCCGTTACGCCGCTACCTTCAAGCCGGTAAAGATCAATTACCTTAAGCTCGGCATGGTCGATGCCCATCTGCATTTCCATGTTATCCCGCGCTATGACACGGCCCAGCAATTCGCTGGGCAGCACTGGTCCGATACGGGTTGGCCGGGGCAGCCGGATGTGGGCCATGGCGCGGACATGGCGGACGATCCGCATCTTCTGGATATCCGCGACGCCCTGAAGGGCTGATCGTTTGCGCTCTTTCCTGATCAACTTGGCGGCCTTGGCCGTCACCGCCTGTGCGCTGGCCGCCCTATGGGCCTGGCAGGGCCGACCGGTTCCCATGGCCGATGTGCCGGACGGGCGGTTCCAATGTTTGTCCTATGCGCCGACCACCGCCGACGGGCACCCGTTGATGGGGGCGGACTATCGATTGCCCCCCGGTTTGATCGAAAGCGACCTGACGGCGCTGTCCAAGCTGACCAACTGCGTGCGGACCTATTCGTCCTACGGTGTGCAGCAGAACGTTCTGCCCATTGCCGCCAAGTTGGGGATGAAGGTCCTGCTCGGCATGTGGATCGGGACCGACAGCAAACAGAACAAGGCCGAGATCGAAGCCGCCCTGAGCGTCGCCGCCCGCCATCCGGAAGCCGTGCGAGCCATCGTCGTCGGCAACGAGGTCCTGTTGCGCCGGGAAATGACGGGCGCGCGTCTGGCCGGGATCATCCGCCAAGTTAAGGCCCGCACCAGCCTGCCGGTCGCCTATGCCGATGTGTTCGATTTCTGGGAACGTCACCCGGCCGTCGCCGAGGCGGTCGACCTGATGCTGGTTCATGTCCTGCCTTATTGGGACGACCCGGCCCCGGCCCCGGTCGAGGAAATGCAGACCCGCGTGCGCGACGCAGTGGCCCGTGCGCGCTTCGTCTTTCCCAAGGCCCGGATCGAGATTGGCGAGATCGGCTGGCCCAGCGCCGGACGCTCTCGCGGACAGGCCGTGCCCAGCCGGGTCAATCAGGCGCGGTTCCTGCGTGAATTCGCCGCCGGGGCGGACGGCTTGGGCATCCATTACAACGTGGTCGAAGCGGTGGACCAGCCGTGGAAGCGCGTGCCCGAAGGCACCGTCGGCGGCTTCTGGGGCGTGCTCGACGCCGACCGCGCGGCCAAGTTCCCCCTGACCGGGCCGGTGCGGGAATGGCCGGACTGGCAATGGGCCGCTGGGTTCTCGGCCGCCGTGGCATTGCTGTTCCAACTGGCTGTCGCTGTCCTGGCGCGGCGGGGCCGGGTGCCCTGGCCAGGCATGGCGCGGGCGCTTGGCGTCGCCATCGCCGGCGGGGCCGCGGGGACGTGCTTGTGGATGTTGGGGGCGCAGGTCGAAGCCATGGCCATCGGCCTGTCGGGATTGCTGTGGTCGTTCTATCTGATCGCCGCGGCGGCGGTCGGTGGGGCGTTCCTGGTGCTGCGGATCGCCGGGGCGGCGGGAGATGCCGTGCCCTGGGGCGCGTTCCGATGGGCGGTGCTGGTCCCGGCGGGGATCGCCGCGCTGGCCCTGGCCGTCGATGGACGGCATCGCGATTTCCTACCCCTGGCCTTTATCCTGCCCGCCGTGGCGCTGGCTGTGGCGGCCTGGGCGCGACGTGGGGTGTCAGTGGAGCGCCGGGCCGAGGATGCCTGGATCGCCTTGCTGCTGACCGTTGCCGGGCCGCTGGCCGTGGACTCGTTAGGCAATGTCGAGGCTTTGATTTGGGCCGGAGTTTGCCTGCTGCTGGCCGCCCCCGGATGGGCGGCGGTTCCGGCGGAACTAGGCCGCCTGCGTCGGGCCTTCGCGGCGTAGCACCAGTCCCAGCAGGGCCAGGACCACCGCCGCCGAGGCGATGGACGCGTTATACAAAACCAATCCAGCGCCGCCGGTGAACATCGCGACATGCAAGGCAGGGGAAGACAGCCGCCGCGCCGCCAACGCCCCGGTCAAGGCCGCCGCGATAGCCAATAGGCCGATGGCCTGCCAGCCAGCCGCCATCATTAACCCCCGGCGCAGCACGCACCACCAGGGGCCGGCGGCCTCGCAGGCCACGCCGAATTTCTCCGGCTCGATGAAGGCATAGCGAACCCATAGCCCCAGCGCCGCCGCGACGATGGCTAGGACGATGCCGCCCAGGGGGCGGGCCGGGCCGAACGGGGCGGCGATCAGGCGGGAAAAGGACATGCGCATCCCCGCTGTTTACAGAATATCGCTGAAATAGGCGAGGTGCCGGGTGTCGCAGCGTGACACGCGCAACTCCACCGGCGTGCCGTCCAGGGTTTGGGCGACGCGTTCGATCCGCATCAGCGGCGCGCCCCGGTCCAGGCCCAGATGGGTGACGTCGTCCGGCCCCGCCGCCTCGGCGGTCAGCTTTTCGACGGCGCGGTGAATGATCACGCCGAAGCGGTCCTGGTACAGTTGATACAGGGTGTTGGGCAGTTGCGACTTGTTCAGATCGCCCAGGCCGGAAAAGCGGGCGTCGGGCAGAACGATCGCCTCCAGAATCGCCGGGCGGGCCATCAGGTCGCGCACGCGCTTGATTTCGACCACGCGGTCGTGCGGGGCCAGGTTGAGGGCCAGGGCCTCGCCCTGGGTCGCGCGGCGGCGCGACAGGGACAACACGCGCGAGGTCGGCAAGCGCCGCTCGCCGTCGCCCGCGACCAGATGAAAGAAGTGGAAGCGGTCGCGCTCCGGCCCATGGGCATGAACGAAAGTGCCGCGCCCCTGGTGGCGGATCACCAGATTCTCCCGCGCCAGTTCGTCCAGCGCCCGGCGCACTGTTCCCTGTGCCACGCCGAAACGCGCCGCCAGTTTCTGTTCCGAGGGCAGGGGATCGGTCACCGGATATCGGCCCTGTCCGATCTCGCGGACCAGCTGTTCCTTGACCCGGCGATACAGCGGCGCGCCGTCCGACAACGGCATCAATCGTTCCATGATCGGTCTTTCATAAGGATTCCGTCAAAGTCTTGTATAAGAGTTATAAGACTTGCTTGACGCGGGCAAGAGCCAGAGACTATTGCGGATGAAGGGCGACTAACAAAGGGATGGAAAGCCCGGCCCCGTAAGTAAAATTTGAGGAAACCCAGGGCGCACCCTGAAACATCATCGTTCGGCGCAAGGCCACCGTCATCCGCATCCGGCGTTTCAACGTCGTGATCGCGGCGGCATGGGGCCCGGACCTTGCGCGGAATTCGGACCCGGAGGACAACTCTTGTCGATTCATAAACAGATCGTCACGGACATGGTGAACAACAATATTGAGTTCATCACCACTGTTCCGTGTAAGCAGCTCGGCGGCGTGATCGAAGAAGCCGAGAACCACCCCAGCATCATGCACGTCCCCTGTAACAAGGAAGACGAAGGCATGGGTCTTGCCGCCGGCGCCTTCATGGGCGGTAAGCGGGCGGCCATCATCATGCAGAACACGGCGCTGGGCGTGACGCTCAACTCCCTGGCGACGCTGATCCAGTTCTATCACATTCCGCTGCCGATGCTGATCAGCTACCGCGGCGAACTGGGCGAGCCGGTGGCCTGTCAGGTCGAAATGGCCCTGCACACCAAAGCCCTGTTGGCGCAGATGCTGATCCCGACCTACCACTTCCACAAGCGGGAAGACGCGGCCGAGCTCGATAAGATTCTCAAGTACACCTACATGTGCAACAAGCCGGTGGCCATTCTCACCGACGCCACCTTCTGGAAGGGGGAATGACCATGATTCGCTCCGACGTTCTCAAAAGCCTGATCCCGGTCATCTCCGACCAGTTCGTGGTCTGCAACATCGGCCTGCCCAGCCAGGAACTGCACCTGCTGGACGACCAGCCGACCAACTTCTACATGCTCGGCACCATGGGCCTGTCGTCCTCGATCGGCCTGGGCCTCGCCCTGGCGCAGAAGCAGACGATCATCGCCATCGACGGTGACGGCTCGGTCCTGACCAACCTGGGCACCCTGCCGACCATCGGCAACAACAAGGCCGACAACTACATCCTGCTGATCATCGACAACGGCAGCTACGGCTCGACCGGCGACCAGCCGACCTATGCCGGTAAGAAAACCTCGCTGACCAAGGTCGCCGAGGC
>CAXGUG010000071.1:0-21124 GCA_964012715.1 uncultured Rhodospirillaceae bacterium
CAACAAATTCAAAAGTCAGATGCTGCTGGAGCCGGTCAACATCCTGGACAGCCGCCTCGACCCCGGTCGCCTGCTGCCTTATCGCCATGCCCTCGACTATGCCGAGCGCAACGGCAGGGCCGAGTTGACCCTGAACGGCAAGCGCCTGGGCTCGGCCTCGTGCTGGTGGGATCCTGCCTATGGCGCGCCGGGTCGTGGCGACGCCAGCGTCGTCGCCGCCCTGTTCACCGACGAGGACGGCACCCATTACCTGCACGCCCTGCGCTATCTGGAACACGACCCGGCCAAGGCCGCGCGAAGTAGTGCGGGCGACGACGCGGAAAACGACGAAGCCTCGCAGATGTGCCGACAGGTCGCGGACTTCCTCCGCGATCATCACCTGCCGTCGGTGACGTTGGAGACCAATGGTCTGGGCCGTTTCCTGCCCGGCCTGCTGCGCCGCGCCCTGGCCAAGGCCGGGGTCGAGGCGGCGGTGATCGAAACCGCCCAGCATCGGGCCAAGGACCTGCGCATTCTCGATGCCTTCGACGCGGTGCTCGCCGCCGGTCGGCTGCAGGCCCACGACAGCGTCTGGCAGACGCCGTTCATCCGCGAGATGCGCGAGTGGATGCCGGGCGGGCGATGCCGCGACGACGGCCTGGACGCCGTCGCCGGATGCCTGTTGAGCGAACCGGTCCGATTGTGCCGCACCCCTCCGCCCGGCGGCCCGACCCGCCCCGCGCCGACCTGGCGCGGGGCGGGAACCTTCAAGGCGAAAACCGATTTTGTTCTCTGACGCAATTCACAACCAAGTTTCCACAAAACCGATTCCAGGAGCACAACATGGGAACAATTGACACGCCAGATAAGCTTCCTCTCCACAAAGGCACGACATCTGACAACCTGAGTGGCGCGGGAGGTTCAGATGGCTTTGGAGGTTTTGGCCAATCCTTCATCAATCAGTCGGTAGGACGAAATCAGACAAACGAGCCGAAGGATGTATGGACTGCTTCCAGTTTTCTTCACGCCAACAATCATCTCACCTCCCCAACCCAGGAAGCGACGGAGGAATTCAACCGCGGAATCGAAGCCGCTCAGGTTCAGTTGAATGATCTGTCGGATGGGGGATTGCGTGTAGACGGTATCGTCCGACCTTGGGGGCCGACTGAGGTTCTGAGCCAACGCGCAATTACGTCAGGGAAAATGCATTCACCATCGCTTGCGGAAAAACCAGGAGAGAGCGGAAAGCCCGCCTCTGATACTAATCCCCTAAAGGGAGCTTCTTTCTCTGCCCAACTTCCGCCATCGTTGGTGGCCGATAAAAAGCGGGACGGGAAGGTTTCTCTCCCGCCGATCCATGATCAAATCCCACCACAGCACGGCAAACAAAGCACCCAATCTGTTTTGCCGAAACCACACGGTATTCTCGATCAAGGTCAGAGCAATCCGCCTCGCTCATCGGCGAAGCCTTCGTCTGATAATCCCCAAGTACTTAAACGTCTTGGAGAGCTTCAAAACATCCTTGCCAAACGCCGGGTAGAGAAGACGTTTGAAATCGACCCAGCTGGTAACCCGACTGGAAAGATGGACACGGATGTCCGCGACGATATTGTCGATTTCGGCGGTCAACTTGGTAACGCGGCAATCAATCTGATCGATAATCTCATCATGTTGTTGACACGCGGACAATCGCCGTCAGCGGTCATTCCAACGTTGAACCCTAAGCGGAAGAAAGCTGACCCCGCATGATCAACGTTGGCGACATTTGACCATTGCTATCGAGAGTCTGTACATATTTCCAAGGAACGGATACAGCTGAAAGAAGCACTAGGAATGTTTGGTCCGGTGAAATGGTTTCCGGCCCAGGCCGTCGCGAATTCCAAGAGATTTTGGCGCCGCGCCGTACTTGTCGGCGCCCTGATCTGCGTCCTGCCTTTTACCGCTCAAGTCGGCATGCGGTTGTATTCCTGGTACCTGTCGCTTTACCGGATAAATGATCTAGCGTCGGAAGAAGCCTTGCGGGAGAGTTTTCGCCTGGTCGTTCACGGCTTCGATTCCCAGGACAAGGCCATCGTGTTTCCAGCCCGCAAGTGGACGGGCAGCGTCCCCGTTTACTTCGACGCCTCGTTACCCGAATGGCACCGCACGACGATCCAGTCCTATTTCCCCGTGCTGGAAAACCTAACGGGCCTTCGGTTTCTTGAAACTCCGGTTTTCGACAAAGTTTGGCACTTGAATGTCTTCTACGCTGCATCGGCGAAAGAAGTAACGAAGCTTGCCCATCAGCGAGACCTTGGGCCCCGTTTCATCTCCGAATACGGCGAAGCCAATTGCTACGTAATCGTCGACCCGGAACAGGTCAACCACAGGATTGGTCGGCTCGTCGTCTTCAAGCGCGACCAGGAGCATCCATTGGCGGTGTCGTGCGTATTGGAGGAAATGCTGCAGGCACTTGGCCTTCACGCCGACCGTGCAACATATTCACCATCCTTGTTCAGCACCTTCACCAACCCCCTGGAAATCCCGCTGAACGATAGAATTTTGCTGCGCACTTTGTACGACCCGACGATCAACAGCGGCATGCGCGAAATAGAAACCGCGGCGCTTGTCCCACAGATCATTCACCGGCTCGTGGTCGGAGTGAAAACTCGTGGCGAAGAAGCGCTCTATCAACACCAACAGGAATGACGGGAGTCCCGCAGATGCCCCAGGCCTCCGACACAAAGGAAGGCCCGGCCCGCGCCTTGCATCTCGCCAACAAGGCGCTGCGCGAAGCCGGCTTGGCGCGGCAGGCGATCCTGTCCCATGAACGGCAATGCGCCGAGCGGTCGCGCGAAGCGGCCCAGGCCTTCGACCGCATGGGGCATGAGCTGCGCAGCTTCATGAACCAGACCCGCGAGTCTCGCGTGCGCCTACATGGCCGCATTGATCAGACGCAGGATCGCATCAACGAAAATCAAGTCCAGGTGCTGGAGGGTTTCGCCGCCCTGCGATCAGGTTTGATTCAAGGCCTGTTCGCGGCGACGGTCGCGCTCGCGGGCGGAATCGGGGCCATGGCTTGGTATCTGCTGACGCATCCCAAAGGAGGATAAGGTACAGACTGACTACACCGCCGTCGAAATCCGATGGATCAGCTCAGCCATGGTTTCCTCGGCGATCTGATTGTCGGCCTGGCAGGTGCCGGCGGCGCGGTGACCGCCGCCGCCGAAGCGCAGCATCAACTCGCCCACGTTGACCGGCGACGAGCGATCGAAGATCGACTTGCCCACGGCGAACACCGTGTTGCGATCCTGCTTGCCCCGGACCACATGCATCGAGATATTGCACTCCGGGAACAAGGCGTAGATCAGGAAGCGATTGCCGCAGTGGATTTCAGTTTCGTTCCGCATGTCGATCACAGCGAGCTTGTCGTGCATGGTGGTGCAGCGGCGCAGCTGTTCCTCGAACATCGGGCGATGTTCGTTGTACAGGTCGATACGCTCCTTGACGTCGGGCAGTTCGAGAATTTCCTCGATGGTATGGTTCCGGCAATCCTCGATCAGCCCCATCATCAATTCGTAGTTGGGAATGCGAAAACCGCGGAACCGGCCCAGGCCCGTGCGCGGGTCCATGATGAAATTGAGAAGCGCCCAGCCCTGCGGATTGAGTACGTCTTCCATTTCGTATTGCGCCGAGTCCGCCTGATCGACGGCGTCCATCAACTCGCCGGAGACGAAGGGAAAGGCTTCCTCGCCGCCAAAGTAGTTATAGACCACGCGCGCCGCCGAGGGGGCCGTCGGGTCGATGACGTGATTGTCGCGCTGGCCGCCGACGCGTTCGACCTCGCTTAAATGATGGTCGAACGCCAGATAGACGCGCTCGTCGAACGGCACGTTGGTCGAAACGTCGTTGTCGGTGATATCGACTTCGCCGTACTGCATCTGGCGCGGGTGAACGAACAGAATGTCGTCGATCAGCTCCATTTCCTCGAGCAACACGGCGCAGGCCAGTCCGTCGAAATCGCTGCGCGTGATCAGTCGGAACTGACGCCCGCTTTCCTTGAGCGCACGGGCCAGCGGCTTGCCGGCGCCGAAGATCGGCGACTGGATCGGCTGTGTTTTTTCCGGCGCCGCCGGGGCGGGTTCGGCGGTCGGCGTTTCCTCGGCGGCCTCGACAGCCGGTTCCGACGCGGAGGGTGCCGCCACCCGCTGCGGCGTGCCACCGCGCACGGCGGTGCCGATTTCCAGCGTTTCGAACCAGTTCAGGAAGCGGTCGACATCGGCCCCGGTAAACACCAAGCCCCGTTGCGGAATGATGATCTCAGGCGCGGCTTCGCGCACGCGGCGGATCCATTCGTCGCGCGCGGCGGGCGAGCCCATCCAGCGCTGATGAAAGCCGGTCAGATATTGCAGGTGCCGGTCGAAGTCGCGCACGACGAAGCCGTCGCGGTCGTCGGGCGGGACCAGCGCCCCGCCGATATCGCCCGAGAACAAAACCTTCGCCGCCGGATCGAAGACCGAGAAATTGCCCGGCGAATGTAGGTAGTGCGCCGGGATCAGTTGCAGTCGCCCGCCATCGCCGAAACGGATCTCCATGCCATCGTCGGGCACGGCGACGAAGTCGGCTTCGCGATCGTAATGGGTGACATAGCCCAGCCACAGCCAGGGCACATGCACCTTCAACTCGTCGACGCAGACCTCGCGCCACAAGGGCAGAGACGAACCTGCGTCGGGGTCTTCATGGGTCAGGATGATGTGGCGGATCTGCGCCAGCGGCACCTCGCGCTCAACGGCGTCGAACACAGAGGTGAAAATCTCGACCCCGCCCGGGTCGATCAATACCGCCTCGTCGCCGGCACGCACGATCACCTGGTTGGTGTCGACCAAATCCGGCGGCTTGCTGTTATCCTGGCCGATCACGGTCCAGGACCGTGTGCCGTCACGAAAAACCGTTTCTGAACGCACCTTGGGCAATCCCCGTTCTGCGGTTCGGCGCGGTCGCCGTTTCCACCCGATGGCCAGTCCAGCCAGCGAGAAGCGCCCGAATCCGATCGGCGCTCACAATAGAAGATTTTTCTGAACAACGCCAAGGGCTTGTGCAGGTTCCGCCAATCGGCGGACCGCATAACCATGGCGACATTCTTTCCTCAAACGACAGGAGTATTCCCATGGGCGGAACCACCGGCGGCCCAAAGGATCTGCCCGCGGCCCCGGCGGCCGACGTCAATGCCCTTGGCGATGGCCCGGCCTTGAGCCTGCCTCCGGACTTGTCCGGCGGCCTGACCCCCGATTTCGCCGCGACTGCGCCGGAGCCGCTTGCTCTCGAACTACCCAGCCTGACCGGCTCCATTGGGCCGGGCCGCGACAATTTCCCCGAGGACGTCTGGGGCGCCAGCTCGATCATGGCCGCCAACGGCCTGATGGACGCGCCGACCATTGAGGCCGGACCCGCCTTCAACCAGGGCGTGACCAGCGCCCAGGAACTGTTGGGCGCGACCAGCATCGACGGCTTCTCCCTGAAAGGCGGCGAGACCGAAAAACTGGTCCAGAACGTCTTGCAAAAGGGGCAGATCAACCTTCCCGCCAGGGGGCTGACGCCCCTGCCGGAGGCAGCCTCCCCAACCTCGCGGCCTTTGGCCCCGCCGACCGTGCCCTCGCTCTTGGCCGCCGAGGCGTCGCGCCCGGGCCAGAGCCAGGCCGCCCAGGCCCGCACCGCGCGCAAGGTTCAGGACGCCGCCGCGCAATCGGTCACAGCCAACAAGCCTCCGCAACAATCCATCCCCCGCCCGACGCCGCCCAAGCCGGGCGTCCTTGGCCTGCCGCAGTCCAGTGAAGCGGCCGCAACCAAACCGCCCGCCCCGGCCAAGTCCCCAGCCCCGGCCAAACCCCAACTCGACCCGGTCAAGGCGGCGAGCGAGTTCCGCCATATCGCGACCTTCAAGCTGGGCACGTTCGACCGGGACGGCGCGGGCGCACCGACGCTCCAGGGCGGCAAGCTCGACCCCGCCAAGGCCCAGTTGATGGAGCGCGCGTTGAAGGCCCGCGACGCCAACGACCTGGCCGCGTTCGAGGCCATGCTTGGCAAGAAGGGGAACAGCCTGTCCGGCCCGGAGAAAGCCTTCATGCGCGCCGTCGCCGAGAACCGCTTCGAAGACACCACCGACGCCGAGTTCGAAGCCCTCGCCACCGACGGCGTGAACTTGATGGCGCAGACGCCCGCCGCCGCACCCGGCAAGCCGGACCTTGATACCTTGATGGCTCGACAGCCGGCCTACACCGAACAGGATATCCTCAACCAGGCCCCCACCGACATCGAAGCTGCCCAGCAGCAGATCAACGCGGCGGGCGGGAATGGGAAGCTAGAACTCGCCGCCTCAACCCACCCGAATTCCGCGCCAACACCGCCCGTATCCGTCGGAACGCCGGTTCTCCCCGGGCCGCCCAAGACGCCCCCACAAGTTCCACTATACCGGAATCAGGTCATCGCCCGCCAAGGGAACGAATGGCCAAAGCAGCATGAAGCGTTCAGCCGCCTCAAGGGGATCTCCTATTCCGAACATTTTGCTTATATGGAAACCTTCGCCGCCGAAGGCGGCAGCGACGTTAACACAAGTAATGGCGCCACCGCTGGAATCACCCAATCGACCTTGGACGACCTGATCGACCGAGGGAAGATCATCGGCATCCCCAAAGGCACCGCGCCGAAATTGCTCAAAAGGGATGAACGAGCCCAAGTCTATCGGGTCTATATGGACGATGCCCTGAACCACGTTGGCGGCAGCCAAGCACTCCGTGACCTAACCGATGCGTACGCAGCGGCGGCGCTGGGCGATACTCTTTTTCGCCATGGGCGTACGGGTGGCGGTGAGATTGTCCAGCGGGCGATCAACAGGGCCGTGCCCAATGCGGTGAAGGCCAAAGGCCCCATAGGGCCGCAAGCTTTTCCCGCGTTCAAACAAGCAATCTCCGACCCGGTCACACGCAGGAAGGTTCTTGATGGACTTGCAGAGGAACGGAAAGAGGCCGCCATTTTTGAGGAAATACAACGAAATCATGTCGATCGCGCGACCGCCATCAAGGCGGTGCAAGGAGAGTTCGCCCGCTTCGATCACTTCCGGTTCCAAAAGGCATCCCAGAAATCCCCGTGATCGTGCTTGCTGAAATGAAAGTACAAAACCCGCCAAGAGCTCCCTTCCTTGCGCAGGACATAAGTAAAATCCGGCTCAGAGCGGGTGCAACTATGATCCGGAGGGCAACCCTCGCCGTACTGCTTCGCCGGATCATCCCGCGTGGCGGTGACGCATTGATCGTCCGGGGAACATTGCCAATATTCCAGACGAATAGCGAGATCATCCGGTCGCCAAGCCTCGTAGTCTATGCCTCCCTTCACCCATTCGCCGACATTGCCTGTCCATTCCGGGATGTCCGCCTGTGTCAAACGACGTCGATCGAGGACCCGGAGCTTATAGATGTTAAGCGCACTTAGACCGGCGAACCCACCGCCCACGTACGTCGTCGTATAGCCGACCCGCCGGCAGAGATCGCGCTTCGCCCAGATATGGCAGGCCTCGAAGGTCAGGATCGTACAAATCGGTGTGGTCGGGTTGCCCACGCAGTCGTCATAGGGCTGCGCCTTAGCCGGTAAAATAGTGAAGGCATCCGCCGCATCGACGCGCGTGGATGTCGCAACCACCGCCCAGGAAAAAAGTAGAATGAGCAGAATATGCCGCATGCAATGAGTGTACCCATCCTCATGGCCGCATCAAGACACAAAGGGTCTGAAGTCCGAATCCACATCGAAGGCACGATTCTGCACAAAGCGGATGACACGTATGATTTCGCCGACAATGACGACGCCATGGGCGCCTATGAGTTGCAGCAATCCGGTCGCGGCAAACCCTTCACGGTTCGTCAAAATTGGAGCCAGAAGGTGAAAGGGAGCGTCAAAATTCTCGGTACCGACGACAACGGCAAACTGATCCTCGGCCAGCCCAAATTTCAGTGGGCGTGGTGGCGGCCTTAATTGTCGGGCTCCAAGTCTACGCCATGCTCCCGGTTCATCCCGTGGAGGCACATTGTTACGATTTCCGGGTTTATTTCGAGGGGCCGAAATCGGAGCGGCTCAACGCCCTCTACATCAAGTGGATCGAAGAGAAGGACCAACCGTACTTCATTCGGAGCGGGAGAATCTCCAGCCGGACCTCCTCAAAGAATGGTACCGCGTGATCGAAGCGGCCATCGCCAAGGACGGCATCGACATCGAAGCCCGCCGCGAACATCCGAGCATTTGGCCGCCCCATGAATGGCCGATCCCGCCGCAGGATTAACTAGACCACGGCCGCCAGCGAGTTCCGCCATATCGCGACCTTCAAGCCGGGCCGGTTCGAGCGCACTGTTCCTGAAAATCGAGGGCGGCGCGCCGTTGCATTTATTTAGTTAGATTTTCTGACGAGTTATCCCGCTCCGGATAACCCAGGGAGCGCGGGCATCCGCCCGTGCCGTGGGCCCGGCCCTCGAACCCGACGCCGCCCGTGGCGGCGGCCCCTTGCTACATGCCGGGGCCGCCACAACCGCCGGCGCGCGTCCCCTCAACGCGACATGAATTCAAGGAGTCCGGATTTCCGGAAGACACATATGTCGACACAAATCGCACAATCCTTCATCAAGCACTTTCAGACCGACGTGCACATGGAATACCAGCGCGTCGGATCGAAACTGCGCAATACGGTCCGCTCCAAGAACGACATCCAAGGATCGTCCACCACCTTCCAGAAGGTGGGCAAGGGAACGGCCTCGACCAAGGCGCGGCACGGCATGGTGCCGGTCATGAACCTCGACCACACGCCCGTCGAATGCCAGTTGCAGGACTACTACGCCGGCGACTGGGTGGACGAGTTGGATGAGATCAAGACCAACATCAACGAACGCCAGGTGATCGCCCGGGCCGGCGCCAACGCGTTGGGCCGCAAGACCGACGAGCTGATCGTCGAGCAGCTGGACACCAGCACCAATTATGCCGGCACCGGGGCCGACGCCCTGACCAAGACCAAGGTCCTGACCGCGTTTGAAATGCTGGGCGACGCCGACGTTCCCGACGACGGCGACCGCTTCGCGATCATCGGCTGGAAACAGTGGACCGACCTTTTGAAGATCCCCGAATTTTCGGACATGGACTTCGTCGGCTCCGAAGACCTGCCATGGCGCGGCATCCAGGCCAAGCGTTGGCTGGGCACCTTGTGGATTCCTCATTCGGGCCTGACCAAGACCGACAGCGTTCGGTTTTGCTACTGGTTCCATAAAAGCGCTGTCGGCCATGCCGTGGGCAAGGACGTCAAGACCGACATCACCTGGCACGGCGACCGGGCGTCCAACTTCGTCAACAACATGATGAGCCAAGGGGCCTGCCTGATCGATCCGTCGGGCGTGGTTTCCATGCGCTGCCTGGAAAGCTAAGGAGAACGATCATGGCATTCGTTTCGAAAGACCTGAGCGTGCTCAGCTACGCCAACGGTTTCACCCTGTGGCATTACGCCACGGTCGACGCCGCCGCTTCCGTCGACACGGCGGGCTATTTCAACGACGCCGCGCACATGCTGCGCGTCGGCGACATGATCATGGCCAACGTGGACACGGACGGCACGCCCGGCGCGGGCCTGTTCCTGGTCAGCGCCAACACGGGCGGGACGGTCGACGTTAACGACCTGACCACCGTCGGCGGTTCCGACACCGACTAAACCCGACGGCACCGCGTTCCTGGGGGCGCTCCGGCATTCGCCGGGGCGCCCCTTTTCGCATTCGCAATTTCCCATCCAAAACGGAGTCCCCGCCATGGCGTTAAGTCAGATCGCGCTCTGCTCGCGCGCCCTTTTGAAACTGGGCGGCACCACCATTACCTCGTTCGACGAAGGCACCGCCGAGGCCGAAATCGCGGCCAACCTTTTTCCGTCCGTGCGCGATGCTTTGTTGTCGGCGCATCCGTGGAGCTTCGCCACCGCGCAGCAGCGCCTGCCGTCCCTGGCGGCAGAGCCGGTCGCCGATTTCACCAAGGCGTATCAATTGCCGGCCAACTTCCTGCGCGCGCTTTCCGCCGGGGGAAGTACGCGGGGCAGCGGCCTGGAATACCGCATCGCCGAGCGACGGCTGCACACCAATTCGCCCGAAGTCGTGTTGACCTTCATCTTCCGTCCGGCGGAGATCGACTTCCCACCGTTCTTCGATCAGGCGTTGATCACCCGCCTCGCAGCCGAGTTCTGCATCCCGCTGACTGAAAGCACCTCACGCTCGGAAACCTTGTTCCGCCTGGCCGATCAAGAATTCCAACGCGCCAAGACCATCGACGCCCAACAGGATACGCCGGGCCGGATCGCGGATTTCTCGTTGGTGGAGGTACGCGGCTGATGGCCAAGCTGACGACCCTCAAATCCAACTTCACCGCGGGCGAGGTTTCGACCCGATTGGTCGGCCGCAGCGACCTTAGGTCCTATGCCAACGGGGCCTCGCAACTACGCAACGTCATCATCCAACCGACCGGTGGCGTGGCCCGCCGTCCAGGCACGCGTTATGTCGATCACGCGGCAGGGCCCGGCAGGTTGGTCGCGTTCGAATTCAATACGGAGCAGACCTACCTGCTGTGCTTCTCTGATGAGCGGATCGACGTCTACACCGACGGCGTGCGGACGGCCACCGTCGACGCACCCTGGACCGAGGTTCAGATCAAAAAGCTGTCATGGGTGCAAAGCGCCGACACCTTGTTGGTGGTCCATCCGGATGTTCCGCCCAAGAAGATCACGCGCAGTTCACATGCCGATTGGCAGATCTTCGATTGGGTATTCTCCGAAGAAGACGGGCGCATCTATCAACCCCATCACAAGTTCGCCGAAACGGACGTGACCTTGGCGACGAATACGACCTCGGGCACGATCACGGTCACGGCTTCGGCCGACGTCTTCGTCGATGATCATGTCGGCACACGCTTTCGTATTTCCAACAAGGAGATCGAAATCACCGCCATCGCTTCCCCGACTTCTGCGACGGCAACGGTCAAGGAGACATTGGCCGGCACCGCCGCGACAAAGGATTGGGAAGAGCAATCGTTCTCCGCCGCCCGCGGCTATCCCGCCGCCGTGACCTTTCACCAGGACCGGATGGTGATCGGCGGGTCCCGCGACCTGCCCAACCAGATTTGGATGTCCAAGTCGTCGGACCTGTTCAACTTTGATCTGGGCGAAGGCCTGGACGACGAGTCGATCGAATTCGCCCTGCTGTCGGATCAGGTCAATGCCTGTTCCGCCGTATTCTCGGGCCGCCACCTACAGGTCTTCACGACCGGTGCGGAATGGATGGTGACGGGCGATCCGCTGACCCCAGGCTCCGTTCAAATTCGTCGCCAGACGCGCGTCGGCTCCCCCGCCGACAGAACGGTGCCACCCTGTAACGTGGACGGGGCGACGTTGTTCGTTCCCCGCACCGGGCGTGAGCTGCGCGAATTCCTATTCACCGATGTCGAGCAGGCATATCAATCGCGCGACTTGGCGACGATCGCCGAACACTTGATCAAGGATCCGGTGGATCAGGATTTCGATCCGCGTCTGCGCAATCTCAACCTGGTCATGGCCGATGGCACGATGGCCATGCTGACGATCTACCGGGCCGAGGAAATTACCGGATGGTCGCTTTGCACCACCGAGGGTGAAATTCGATCCGTCTGCACCATCGATGACGACGTCTATCTGCTGACCGAACGGAACAACGGCTACTTCATCGAAACCTTTGACGAGACGTTGCAGGTCGATTGCGGCCTGACGCTGGCCGACAGCGAAGGCAAGACCGAGTGGACCGGGTTGAACCATCTGGAAGGCTGGACTGTCAAAGTCGTCGCCGACGGATCCATGCAAGGCGAACAGACGGTGACGGGGGGCAAGATCACCCTGACTGTCGCCGCGAAGGAGGTTCGCGTCGGTCTTGGTTACGCTCATGTCATTCAACCTCTGCCGCCGTCCGTCAACGGCGGGCAAGGGTCGAACCAGGGCGGACGTCTGCGCTTGGTCGCCGCGACCTTTCGTCTGAAGGATGCGTCGGCGCTTCGTCTCAACACCGGGCGGGGATTCATCGATGTGCCGTTCCGCGAATTCGGCAATCAACTGCTGGACGCGCCGCCGGTCGCGTTTTCCGGCGATCGCACAGTGCGGGCATTCGGCTGGCGTCGCGACGGCACCGAGGCGCTATGGCGTATCGAACAAGACACCCCCCTACCCTTCACGCTTTTGTCGGTCACCGAAGAGATCAGCGTGAACGGCTGATCGCCTCTCCCCGTCGACACCATTTTCAGGAGACCCAACATGGCTGAATTCGCCGTTGCGGCCGCAATGACCGCCGCCAGCGTTGCCCAGAAACAGATGCAAGCCAAACGCCAAGCCACACAAGTCGAGGCCCAACGCCGCCAGCAGGTAAACTCCATCCAAGAGCAACAGACGATCCAGAACCGCCAGCGCCGGGAAGAGCTGCGCAAGGCGCAAGCCACACAACGCGCACGTTTTGGCAGCACCGGCCTAAACGCCGCCGGCGGTTCCGCCGCCAGTGTGCTCTCGGGCCTGGCGCGTCAGGTGGATGAAGCCATCGTCGACCAAAATGCTCTGAACAAGTTGCGGATCGACGACATCAACACCAATGCCCTCACGCAACGAAAAAGCATCCTGGGCCAAGCCCAAGACGCGATGTTCGACGGCGGCATGAACATCGTGAGCATGGGCATCGGAAAAAAAGGGTTGAACCTGTTCGGCGAGTAAGCCGGCCGGGCATTCCGCACATGACGACTTCCTCTCTGCCATCCAAGCCGCTGCGCGCGATGGCGCGTCGACGGTTGCCGAAGCTGCTGCGCAAGGCAGCTTCGGACTATGCCGCGTTCGCAGCGCAATCTCCGCCTACCGATGCCAAGGGTTTTGCCGCACATCAGGCCGCCTGTAAGGCGGCATTGGCCCATTTGGACGCTGGCCTGAAGCTGCTCGCCTGGGCGGAAGGCGCGGACAAAACCCGGGACAGCGCGAACGACGACCTGACCCGCATGCTCGACGCCGCCCGCGCCGCCGTCGCCGAAGCCGACGACGCCTCCCCGGACGGCGAAGCAATCTGAACACGCAACCGCACCCCCTCAGCCATTTCAAAAGGAGCCCATCATGGGAGGATTTCTCGGATCTTCACCCAGCCTGCCGCCAGTGGCGGAACCGGAACCGACTCCGGACCCCGACGAAGAAGAACGTGAACGCCGTCTCGAACGCTTGGAGCGCATGCGCAGAGGACGCTCGGGCCTGATCACGACGTCACGGCGCGGTCTGCTCGACGAGCAAGACAACACCGCGGCCAACAGCACCGCGACGCTCAAGACCAAACTTGGAGAATGACCATGACCGAGATCACCCCGGAAGCAGTACTGCGGCGCTATCGCCTGGCCGCAGGCCGGCGCGCGAATTGGGAAACGTTGTGGCAAGAATGTTTCGACTTCGCCCTGCCGCAGCGGGAGACTGCCATGGGTGGCCCGACTGGCGGCGCCAGCCGCAAGACCGACCGCCTGTTCGACGGCACCGCGCCGGACGCCGTCGACCAATTGGCGGCCAGCCTGTTGGCGCAATTGACGCCCCCCTGGGCGCGGTGGTTCGGTCTGGCGCCCGGCAGTAAAATCGACGATGCCCAACGCGGCCAATTGTCGCAGGAACTGGAAGCCGCCGCCCAGGCCTTGCAATCCCATTTCGACCGCTCGAACTTCGCCGTCGAACTGCACCAATGCTACCTGGACCTGGTCACGGTCGGCACTGCGAGCCTGATGTTCGAAGCCGCGCCGCCGGGCGAGCCTTCGGCCTTTCGTTTCACCGCCGTGCCGTTGTCGCAAGTCTGCTTCGAGGAAGACAGTTCGGGCCGCCTCGACACGACCTTTCGGACCAGCCGTCTGACGCGCACGCAGATCCTAGAACGCTTCCCGAAAGCAACGCTGCCCGACTCCCTTAAGAAGAAAAATACCACGGAAGGCGAAGACCCTTCAGCCGACATTCTCGAAGCCGTATTCCCGGCCAAGAACGGATTCGACTATATCGCCCTGATCGACCCGGGTGACGGCGGCACCGGCGACCAAAGCGCCACCGTGTTAAAGACCGGCCGCTTCGAACGCTCGCCGTTCATCAATTTTCGCTGGCTGAAAGCCCCCGGCGAAATCTATGGCCGGTCGCCGGTGATGAAGACCCTGCCCGACATCAAAACCGCCAACAAGGTCGTCGAGTTGGTCTTGAAGAACGCCTCAATCGCCGTGACCGGCATTTGGCAGGCCGACGACGACGGTGTCTTGAACCCGTCCAACATCCGTCTGACCCCCGGCACCATCATCCCCAAGGCCGTCGGCTCGGCGGGGCTCAAACCGTTGGAGGCCCCCGGCCGGTTCGACATGTCGCAAGTCGTATTGCAGGACCTGCGCGCCGCGATCCGCCGCGCCCTGCTGGCCGACCGGCTGGGCCAGGTCGACGGCCCGCGCATGACGGCGACCGAGGTACTGGAACGGGTCGCGGAAATCTCGCGGCTACTGGGCGCGACCTATGGCCGCTTGCAATCGGAATTGCTGACGCCGCTGGTCACGCGCGGTCTGGCGATCCTGACCCGGCGCGGCGAGATTCCGGAAATCCGCATCGACGGACAGATCATCGACCTGGAATACAAATCTCCGCTGGCCCGCCAGCAGGCGCAACAGGACGTGCAGGCGACCCTGGCGTTTCTCGACGGCCTGTCCCGCCTTGGCCCGCAGGCATTGGCGATCATCGACGTGCAACAGACGGCGCAAACTTTAGCCGCGGCCTTCGGCGTGCCGCCGAAAGTTCTGAAGACGCCGGACGACGCCGGGATGGGAATGGGCATGCCGTCCCTACCAATGGACCCGTCTGCTCTGCTTGCCGCCGCCGGAGGCGGTCAGCCCGCCGGTGATGATGGCGACGCCATGGGGATGGACGGTGACGGCCTTGCCGCCGTCGCTTCGACCCTGGGCAACGCGCTCGGAGGCGCTCTCGCCGGCGGCGCGACGACCACGTCCGCCCCCGTCAACGGAGACACCTGATGCGAACGCCCGAACCCGTATGGCCCTGGCGGCCGGAGGACTTCACCCCGTCGCCCGCGCGCACGTCCACCACTCCGTTCGACGGCGAGCATCTGCCGCAGTTGGCGGCGCGGTGCTTTCGCGGCGCGGATGGTGATGTGCTGTTGGCTTATCTGAAAGCCATGACTCTCGATCGCGCCCTCGGCCCCGACGCCGCCGACGCCACCCTCCGCCACCTCGAAGGACAACGTCATTTGGTTCGCCACCTCAGCCAGTTGATCGACCAGGGCCGCCACGGCCCCGACCATTCCCCCATGCCGAAAGGAACCGACGCATGACCGATCCCAATTCCAAGTCCTTGCTCAACCAATCCGACCTGCCTGGCGCTCCGGATCAAGCGGGTGATTGGCCCGAACATGACATCACGCCAGAGGCTGGTGCGGATAACGGCATTACCATCGCCGCGCCCGACTACCTGCCGTCCAAATTCTGGAACGCCGATGCCGGCGAAGTCCGCGTCGAAGACCTGGCCCGGTCCTATGCCGAGCTGGAACGCCGCCTGGGCGCCGCCGGGGGCGACACCGTGCCGGACGACCCCATGGGTTATCGCATCGACCCGGCGATGGAGGGGTTGAGTACCGATGCCGAGGTCAACGCCCGGCTGATGGAAGCGGGCTTCACTCAAGGGCAGGCGCAATTGGTCTATGACCTGGCGGCGGAAAAGTTGGCCCCGCTGGTGCGCGAGCTCGCCCTCGACACGGTGCAGAACGACCACCGCCGACGCCTCGCCGACCATTTCGGCGGCAAGGATAGATGGGCGCGCACCTCGACCCAGTTGGAAAGCTGGGGCCGGGCGAACCTGCCCGACGCCGTGTTCGACGCCCTGAGCCAATCCTACGACGGCGTGCTGACCCTGCACCGCCTGATGTCGGACGGCGAGCCCGCGATGATCTCGGGCGCGCAACCCGCACCCGGCGGCCGCAACGAGGGCCAACTTCGCAAGATGATGGACGACCCCCGCTATTGGCGTGACCACGATCCCGCCTTCACCGCCGAAGTCCGCCGTGGCTTCGAGGTACTCTATCCCGACGAGGGGTGAGCGCGTCTCCTTTCCGCAGCTCCCCTTCATTTTCGGGCCGGGGCGCCGGCTGCCTTCGCCTCCTTGGCGCCGGCGCCCCGTTTTCTTTTTTCACGCCGCCCCTCAAACCACAGGAGGCTCTCCATAGCCGGAACCACCGGCGGCCCGAAGGACCTGCCCGCGGCCCCGCCGACCGGGTCTTCGCTATTCGCCGCCGAGGCGTCGCGTACGGGCCGGAGCCAGGCAACAGATCGAACGCCATGCCGCCAACGCCTTGGCGATCTCATCGCGCATGGCCCAGTTGGATAAGCTAGCGGAACCCAACGCAGGCTGGGCCAAGACAGCCGGCGCCTTCCGGGCGTGTTAAGCCAATCCCGCCAACAGGGCGTCGAGGGTTCGGGTCATGCGGTCCAGGTCGTGGGGTTCGGACAGGCGATGGCCACCGTTCTTCACCAACTGCACTTCGACGTCGTCGGACGTCAGTTGTTCCTGAATCCGCAAGGCGGTCTTCCAGGGCACGTCGTCATCCAACAGGCCATGAATCAGGCGCACGGGGATATCGAGGGCGACCGGATGGTCGAGCAGCAAGCGGTCCCAGCCGTCATCGATCAGCGGCTTACTGATTCGGTAAGGTTCCTGATCGTCGTAACAATTGGGCAGGTCGACATAGCCGTCGCGGTCCATCTGCGCGCGTTGATCGTCGGTGAAGACGTTCCACATCAGATCGCGGGTAAAATCGGGCGCGGCGGCCAGGCCGAGCAACCCGCGGATTCGCGATTTCCGGGCCAGGGCGACCAACAGCATGATCCATCCGCCCATGGACGAGCCGACCAGAATCTGCTCGCCTTCGGTCAGGCGATCCAGCGCTGTCACGGCATCGTCGGCCCATTGGCCGATCGAGCCTTCCTCGAAAACGCCGGACGATTGGCCGTGTCCGGTATAATCGAACCGTAGGAAGGCCTGCCCCCGGGCGCGGCAGAATTCCTCGAGCGCCAGGGCCTTGCCCCCGGTCATGTCGGATTTGAAGCCGGTCAGAAAGACGACGCCGGGAGACTTGCCAGCCAAACGGTGGTAGGCAATAGTCCTGCCGTCACCGCATTCCAGGATTTGCGGCGGAGTGTCGGGTGTAACGTCTGAACCAGAAGACATGATCGATTTCCATTCATGAACAAGATGCCGGACCATAACACTGGCGGCGGCGAAAGCGAACGCGCGCAATCCGCCGGACAACCCTCCCCAGACGCCCCCACGGGCGAAGGCCGCCGCGCCACGGTGCTGCAGGTGCTGCCTGCGCTGGGTGCGTCCGGCGGGGTCGAGCGCGGCACGGTCGAGATCGCCGGCGCGGTGGTCGAGGCCGGGGGCCGCGCCATCGTCGCCTCGGCGGGTGGGCCGCTGGTTCATGACCTGGGCCGCGTCGGCGCGGAACATATCGAGTTGCCGCTCGATTCGAAAAACCCGGTCACCCTTTGGCGCAATGTCGACCGCTTGGTTCAAGTCATCAAGGACGAGAACGTCGACATTCTGCACGCCCGCTCGCGCGCCCCGGCCTGGAGTGCCTGGGCCGCGGCCAAACGCACGGGCTGTCATTTCGTCACCACATTCCACGGCACCTATGGCGCCGGCAATCATCTGAAACGGGTCTACAACTCGGTCATGACGCGGGGCGAGCGGGTGATCGCGATCAGCCAGTTCATCGCCGGGCATGTCCGGCAGTTGTACGGCGTGCCCGCCAACAAGATTCGCGTCGTCCATCGCGGGGTTGACCTGGACCGGTTCGATCCGGCGCGGGTGACCGCCCAGCGGGTGGTCAACCTGGCCACCGATTGGATGCTGCCCGACGGCCTGCCGGTCATCATGCTGCCCGGCCGGTTGACCCGATGGAAAGGCCAGCCGGTGGTGATCGACGCCCTGGCCCGGATGAAGCGGCGGGACATCCGCTGCCTTCTGGTCGGCGGCGACCAGGGACGCGAGGACTACCGCGCCGAACTGGAATCGATGATCGCCGAACGCGACCTGAACGAGGTCGTGCGCCTGGTCGATCACTGCGACGACATGCCCGCCGCCTACATGCTGACCGACGTGGTTATTTCGGCTTCGACCGACCCCGAAGCCTTCGGCCGGGTGATCGCCGAGGCCCAGGCCCTGGGCCGCCCGGTGATCGCCACCGACCATGGCGGGGCCAAGGAAACGGTGATCGCGGGCGAGACCGGATGGCTGGTGCCGCCGGGCGACGCCGATGCCTTGGCCCAGGCGATCGAGAAGGTTCTGAAGCTGGATAGCGCCCAGCGCAGCACCCTGGCCGGAAAGGCTATCGCCAACGTGCGCGACAATTTCTCCAAAGCCACCATGTGCAGCAAGACGCTGGACGTCTATGACGAGGTTCTGGGCATTCGCCCGGCAAGCTGACGAAGCCATGGTCTCGGCCGCTTCCTCCCCCACCCCCGCCAATATCCTGGTCATCAAGCTGGGGGCCCTGGGTGATTTCGTTCAGGCCCTGGGCCCGATGCAGGCGATCCGCGATCATCATAAGAACGCCCGCATCGACCTTCTGACCACCCCGCCCTTCGTCGAGATGGCCGAAGCCTCGGGCCTGTTCGACCGCGTCATTCCCCACAAGCGCATGAAATGGAGCCAATGGTCCAAGATCGCGGCCTTCCGGCGCGAGCTTTTCGCCGGGGACTATGGCCGGGTCTACGACCTGCAAACCTCTGACCGGTCGTCGTTCTATTATCATTTGATGGGACCGGGCGAACGCCCGGAATGGTCCGGCATCGCCAAGGGTTGTTCCCACCCCCACGCCAATCCCGACCGCGACAGCATGCATACGTTCGAGCGCCAGGCCGAGCAGTTGGCCATGGCCGGGATCGACCAAGTCCCCCCGCCCAATTTGTCGTTCGCGACCCGGGCCGCGGACCTGTCGCGCTTCGCCCTGCCCCGGCCTTATGGTCTTTTGGCCCCGGGCGGCGCGGCGCATCGCCCGGCCAAGCGCTGGCCCGCCGACCGTTTCGCGGCCCTGGCGGCGCATCTGGCCGAACAGGGCCTACCGCCCGTGGTGGTCGGCGGCCCGGACGAACGGGACCTTCACGACCAGATCGTGCGGGACGTGCCGGGCGCGATCAGCCTCGCGGGGGAGACCTCATTGCTTGAGCTGGCGGCCCTTTGCGCGGGCGCGGCGCTGGCCGTCGGCAACGACACCGGCCCAATGCATATGGCCGCCATCGGCGGCGCGCCGACGGTGGTTCTCTATTCCCACGATTCCAATCCCGCCCTCTGCGCGCAGCGCGGCCCCGCCGTGACAATCCTGCGCCGCCCCTCCCTAAGCGAGCTTTCCGTGGACGAGGTCACGGCCGCATTGCCGCCCCGTGCTTGACAGAACCCGGCGGATTGCCGATATAAACCCCACCATGTACGGAAAATTGACCACTACCGGCGCGACCACTACCACGACCCGAAAGGGGCTGTGACGGTACGCTGTTGTCTTTCGTTCCGTTTCGGCCCTCCTCCACCCCGGCAGGAGGGTTTTTTGTTCGCAACCACCAAATAGATTTATGACGATGAACCAGACAGAAGCAGCAAGCGGCGAAGTAAAGGTAACGCTCCCGGACGGCAGCGTGCGCCAGTTCGACGGTCCGGTGACGGGCGCGGACCTCGCCGCGGATATCGGGCCCGGCTTGGCCAAGGCCGCCCTGGCGATCAAGATCGACGGTCAGGTGAAAGACCTGTCGACCCCGATTACCGCCGATGCCCAGGTCGCCATCGTCACCGCCAAGGACGAGGAAGACGCCCTGGAATTGCTGCGCCACGACTGCGCGCACGTGCTGGCCGAAGCGGTGCAGGAGCTTTACCCCGGCACGCAGGTCACCATCGGCCCGACGATCGAAAACGGCTTCTATTACGATTTCGCCCGCGACGAGCCCTTCTCCAGCGACGATCTGGAGAAGATGGAAGAGAAGATGCACGAGATCGTCAAACGCGACACGCCCTTCGTGCGCGAGGTCTGGGACCGTGAAGACGCGATCCGTCATTTCGAAGCCGCCGGCGAAAAATATAAGGCCCAGATCATCCAGGACCTGCCCGGCAGCGAGGACATCAGCGTCTACCGCCAGGGCGACTGGCTGGACCTGTGCCGCGGCCCGCACCTGCCGTCGACGGGCAAGGTCGGCCATTCCTTCAAGCTGATGAAGGTCGCCGGGGCGTATTGGCGGGGCGATCACCGCAACGAAATGCTGCAGCGTGTCTACGGCACCTGCTGGTTCAACGACAAGGACCTGAAGGCCTACCTCCATATGCTGGAGGAAGCGGAAAAGCGCGACCACCGCCGCCTGGGCCGGGAAATGGACCTGTTCCACATCCAGGAAGAAGCGCCGGGCGCGGCCTTCTGGCACCCTAAGGGCTGGACGCTGTACCGCACGATCCAGGGCTATATGCGCAAGCGCCTGGACGACGCCGGTTATGTCGAGGTCAATACGCCGCAGGTGGTCGACCGCGCCCTGTGGGAAGCCTCGGGCCACTGGGAAAAGTTCCGCGAGAACATGTTCATCACGGAATCGGACGAGGAAAAGGTTCTCGCCATCAAGCCGATGAACTGCCCCTGCCATGTCCAGATCTTCAAACAAGGCATCACCAGCTATCGCGACCTGCCGCTGCGC
Source organism: uncultured Rhodospirillaceae bacterium (assembly GCA_964012715.1). Lineage (GTDB taxonomy): Bacteria > Pseudomonadota > Alphaproteobacteria > Rhodospirillales > Casp-alpha2 > UBA1479. The sequence goes on from CAXGUG010000071.1 coordinate 20,752, forward strand.
ATGGCCGAATTCGGCTCGTGCCATCGCAACGAGCCGTCCGGCGCGCTGCACGGCCTGATGCGCGTCCGCGCCTTTACCCAGGACGACGCCCATATCTTCTGCCGTCCCGACCAGATCGAGGCCGAGACCAAGATCTTCATCGAGCTTCTGTCCTCGATCTATAAAGACTTCGGCTTCGACGAATTCATCATCAAGTTCTCGGATCGCCCGGAAGTGCGCGCCGGGTCGGATGAAACCTGGGACCGCGCCGAAAAGGCCCTGTTGGACGCCACCCATGCCGCCGGTCACGACCCGATCCTGAACCCGGGCGAGGGCGCGTTCTACGGCCCGAAGCTGGAATTCGTGCTGCGTGACGCCATCGGCCGTGACTGGC
>CAXGUG010000072.1:0-20773 GCA_964012715.1 uncultured Rhodospirillaceae bacterium
CTGGCTTGGCGCGACCCGCAGATCAGAGCCTCGTTCGGATCCGCCGTAAAAAGCCGCTTCGGTTATGTCGTGCTGTTCGCCTTTGCCGCGATGGCCGCAAGCATTCCAACGTCGCTCGACCCCATGCGGTCCTTCGAAGCCTGGGCCCGCACCTTGGGATATATCGGCGGGTGCACGTTGTTCTGGGCATTTCTGTACAACGATCTCCGGGCGCAGGTGTTTTTCCGCCGCACGTTCCTGATTGCCATCCTGGTCGGGACCGGCGCCGTCGCGATCGGTCAGTTGGGCTGGGAATTTCCTTATCGTTTGTTGCGCGGCGATTTTGTCCCATGGGCGACCATTTGGGCGTTCATCACGGCAAAAGGCTTCGCCGCCGCGCTAGCCTGTTGCGTGCCGCTGTCCCTTTGGATCGCCATCAAGGAACCGGGGAGTTGGCGGGCCGCCGCCGTTTGCGCCGCCTTGCTACAAATCGGCTTGACCATCACGACGGCCAACAAATCGGCCTGGGGCGGATTTCTTGCGATGATCTTGGCAGTTGGAATATCCATGGCCTTTCGCGGCAACCGCAAAACCCTCATCGCCTGGGCTTTCGGCGGCATTGCCGCCACAACCGTCATTCTGACCCTGGTGTACGAATTGCCCGATGAGCCGCCGGCGCCAGCCGTCTGGGACTGGATGCCGCCTCAATTGGTCGATACGCATCGGCAGCAAATCTGGCACTTCACGGCTGAAAAAATCGCCGAAGCCCCGTGGCTTGGCTACGGCATGAACAGCATCGATCGCGTGCCCGGAGCGAAAAAAATTCTCCCGGGCTATGTCGTCGAAGCCCTCCCATCGCATCCCCACAATTGGATGCTCGAAATCCTCGGAGAGACCGGAGTTGTCGGTTTCGTTCCCGTGCTGATCGCGGTCTTTTGGCTAGCTGGACGATGCCTTCTCAGATTCGTCCGCAACCGCAACGTTAACGCCCTGGCGCAGTTAGGGCTCAGCGCCGTGTTCTGGGGGTCGTCGTTGTTCAATTTTTCGATCTGGTCGACCTGGTGGCTGGTCACCTATTTCTTGTTCATGGCCGCGATCGGCGCCAACGGGCCAGAGCGCGACGCGGAAGACAGGCGTTAATCGGCCACCTTCAGCCGCGCAACCCGGGGCGGATACTCGTCACTCCGCCACGCTCCGATCACCCTGCCGCGAAAGCGTGTCGAGGCCACGGGCGCTTTTTCGTTTTCCAGGGTTTCATGCAATGCCACGATCAAAGCCTTGGGATGATTTTTTAACCAAACGTCGAGCGCGACCGGGCCGTCGACGACCCCGAAAGGTTCGGTAAGTCGACCGAGAAAATGGAACTGGCCGTGATATTTCCCAAACGTAACGAAAGCGTACCCATCACCTTCATATCGCTTCAACGTTTCTGAAAACGATCGAAAATCATGAGATTCGAGCATCATCGGCCGAAACGTCACATGCACGGCAATCACCGCAGCGACGGATAGGCCTGCCATCGCCGAGACCCGCCGGAACACCCCGCCGCCGTTGCGCCATAAGAACCCGCCGATAAACAGGACCAAACCGGCCAACGGCCAGAGTTGCGCATCTCCCGCCGAGGTTGCCCAAGACGGCTTCAGGTCGAAATGAAATGCCGCCGCGATTGCGGCCGCGACCGCAAAAAACAGCCCCGCGGGAATAATCCTGTCGAGTGGTCGCCAGAAGCAGCTTTCCGTCTCCGCCGTTGCACGCAACAAAGCGAACGCCAACAACAGCCCAAGTGCGGGAATTTCGGGCACGAGATAGTGGGGCTGTTTGCCGCTTATGGCTGAGAACACCAGGAAGCCGCCCGCGAACCAGATCAAGCAAATCCGGACCCCGGCATCGCCAAGTTCACCTTTCCGCCGCCAGACGGCCCGCCAAGCCGCAGGCCAGATCATCCAGGGCAACAGCATCCCAGGCAAAATCGCGGCGAACCACCAAAACGGCCGACCGTGGGCGAACGAGTTAACCATTCGTCCCGCTGACTGCCCCCACAGAATGGCGTTCCGATACTCCTCTCCTCCGGCCGATGCCGCCGGCAGAGCCCAAGCCAAACCAATCGCCGCACCCACCAGCACGCCTGCGACAATACCACCGTACCACTGGGCCCAGCCCCCCGTGTAATCAAGGCGGCGCGCCCAGACCGGTGCGGCCAAAGCGACAGGCAAGAGGTGGACGAGAATAGCCGGGCCCTTGCCCAAAATCCCCAGCCCGATTGATGCGGCGAAGAGCGAAAACCCCATCAGCGCCCGGCCGCGCGCCGCCAGGACGATGCCGCACAGGCCGCTCAGGGCGAACATCGCGTGCAACATGTCGAACATCGTCATGGTCGTAAACAACGTCCAGAACAGAGCGCCGAGGACCAACATCGCAGCCGTCTGACCGACCATGGGCAAGTTCGGCCAAAGCATCTTTCCAAGACGGATCGTCAGCAACAAAGATGCCAGGCCCGCGATCGGCGCCACCAAGCGAGGCCACCAGTCATTGACCCCGAACAGCGCCCAACCAACGTGCATTCCCCAGAAAAGAAGAGGGGGTTTGTGGCTATACGGCTCCCCATTCAAGTACGGCACAAGAAAGTCGCCACGTCGCCACATTTCCCAGGCAACGGCGAGATAGCGGGTCTCGTCCATGGGCAATAAGGGGCGCGCCGCAATCGTCACGGCCGCCAACAGCCCGAACAAGGCGACGGGAACACACCAAGAGTTTCGATTATTGATCATCACCGCGTTCTCTTAGCCGATAATCGGCACCAATGCCACCGGGGCATCGCGCCGCGATCAATGCCGCACGCTCATCTTTGGGAGTCTCGAATCCCCCCAGCTTTTCAATTGTTTGCAGTCGCAGAGAGCTTGACGTTCATGGCGTGAACGCTATAAGTTCACGCCATGAACGGAGGTGCTCGTGACTGACGGCAAGTTCGATTTGGCGAACCGCGCACGGTCCGCGGAAACCACGCTTGATCTTTTGGGCGCCGTGGCCGAGGACGGCCACGTTTCTCAACGGAATCTCGCCGACCGTCTCGGCATTGCGCTGGGGCTTACCAACGCCGTGCTGAAACGCTGCTTGAAGAAGGGTTTGTTGAAAATTCAACAGGTCCCGGCTCGGAGATACGCCTACTATCTGACACCCAAGGGTTTCGCAGAGAAAAGCCGCCTCACCGCAGAATACTTGAGCACGTCCCTGCAATTTTACCGGTCCGCTCGCCAGGAATACACGGAGCTATTCCAGTATTGCGAAACCCGCGGCTGGAACGAGGTTCTTTTGGTCGGCGCCACGGAATTGGCGGAGATTGCGTCTCTCGCCGCTCATGGCGCCAACGTCTCAGTCATCGGCATTCTCGATCCGGGCCGCAACGAGGCCTCGTTCTGCGGGCTGCCCGTCTGGCAGGCCCTCAAAGAAAGACCCCATGCCGTCATTCTTGCGGACACTACCGATCCGCAAGGCGCGTACGAGCAGTTGATTCGGGAATTGCCGGCCGAACGCGTCCTGACGCCCCGCCTCATGCGGGTGACCACGGCACCTCAAGAAGGCGACCGCATAGCGGCCCCTGCCGTCACCACTGTCGCCACCGCCGATGATGAGGGCAACCGCGAATGAATTGGTATGTGGTCTATACCCAGGCGCAGAAAGAAATCATCGCGGCGCAGAACCTGACGAACCAGGGTTTTGAATGCTATCTGCCGCGCTATCGCAAACAGTGCCGCCACGCGAGACGGACCTATACCGTCATGGCGCCCCTGTTCCCGCGGTACCTGTTCGTTCGAATGGATCCGCAGGCACAGCGTTGGCGCGCGATCAACGGAACCATCGGCGTCAACTATCTACTTTGCGAAGGCATCAACCCGATGCCGATTGATGACGAAATTATCGCCGCCATCCTCAGCCAGGAAGAAGACGGCGTCGTCCAGGTCGCGGCACCTGGCTTCAAAAAGGGCCAGAAACTCTGCGTCACCGAGGGGCCTTTGGCCGATTTGGTGGGCATGTTCGAATGTATCGACGACAACCAACGGGTCGTTTTGCTGCTCGAGTTCATGGGACGGACGGTTCGCACCCAACTGCCAAGCCACGCTGTCACCGCGGCCTGAACCCGTCCGGCGGACTTTTGCGCGCCGGGCGAAAGTTTTCGTTACTACCGCACTCCGCGTGACCGTCGTCACCCGGAGTGCGGTAGCTTGAGAAAATTGCACCGCGCTTTTCCATCACTAGAGATCCGGTCATGATTCCAATCTTCTCTCCGACGTTCGGCGCAGCCGAACGCGAAAACCTGCTCGAATGCATCGACACGGGATGGATCTCGTCCCAAGGCCGGTTCATCGGCGAATTCGAAGCCGCGTTCGCCGAACGCGCGGACATGCCCTTCGGCGTCGCCACATCGAATTGCACAACGGCGCTACACCTGTCGCTCGCCGCCTTGGGGATCGGGCCTGGGGACGAGGTCATCTGCACGGACCTGACGTTCATCGCGCCGGTCAATATGATCGCGCTGACCGGTGCACGCCCGGTTCTGGTCGATGTCGACCCCGTCAGTTGGGCCATGTCGCCGGATCAAACGGCGCAGGCCGTGACTGAACGGACCAAGGCGATCATCGTCGTTCATCCGTTTAGCCATGCCGCGGACATGGACCCGATCATGGCGATCGCGACGAAGCACGGCATCCCCGTGATCGAAGACGTGGCCGAAGCTCCGCTAGGCGAATACAAGAACCGGAAACTCGGCTCGTTCGGCGACATGTCCTGCTTCAGCTTTTTCGCCAACAAAGTGATGACCACCGGCGAAGGCGGGATGGTTCTCTGCAGCGACCCGAAATTGGACGAACAACTGCGCGTTTTCCGCGACCACGGCATGTCGCGTGAAAAGCGCTATCACCATGTCGTCGCCGGATACAATTACCGCATGACCAACATGCAGGCCGCCATCGGGTTGGCCCAATTGGCGGCGATCGACGAGATTCTGGACCGGCGCGCGCGGCAGATCGCACGCTATCGCGCGGCGTTCGATGGCAACCCGAATATTCAGGTTCGCCCGATCGAGCCCTGGTGCAAGGAAGTGCACTGGTTGACGACCATCTCGCTTCCGGAAGTCGGCCTGCGGGACCGATTGCTGGACCATATGAGGTCCCAGGGAATCGACGGTCGGCAGATGGTCTTTCCCGTACATGAAGCCGTGCCGTACCGGGACGCGTTCGATCCCGCCGCTTTTCCCGTCGCAACGGGAATTTCTCACCGTTCCCTGCACCTGCCGTCATCGACGGAACTGTCGGATTCAGAGATCGACCGTATCGCCGACGTCGTCACCTCATGGGTCGAGACCAACCTTTGACACAGGCCGTCACGACCGCGATCATTCTGGCGGGCGGGTTCGGCACCCGATTGCGCGCCGCGGTCAGCGACGTCCCCAAACCGTTGGCGCCGGTCGGTGGGCGACCGTTTCTTGCCCTTCAACTCGACTGGTTGGAACGACACGGCATTGAATCAGTCTGCATTTCCGCACACTACATGGCCGATAAAATTTTGAGCTACGCAGCCGAAGCCCGCCAAACGACAGGATTGGCTATCAACGTCGTCGTCGAAGACGAACCGCTAGGCACCGGCGGCGCCGTCTGTCACGCCATGAACAGCATCGCCGACACCGGCGATGTCGTGGTTATGAACGGCGATACGTATTACGCGTTCGATCTGCGGCAATTGACCGATGATCATCGCACCCGCCAAGGGATCGCGACCATGGCGGTCGCCCCGGTCGAAAATTGCAGCCGTTATGGCACTGTCGAAATCGAAGGCGGAAAAGTACGCTCGTTCCGACAAGCAATGGGCGCTGCGACGGCGGGTCTGGTCAATTGCGGCCTTTACGCCTTCTCCCGCAAGGCGCTGACACGGACGCCGAGCGGGCCGTTCAATATGGAAAAAGACTTCTTTCCACAGCTCGCCGCCGACGGCGTGTTGAATGCCTGTTTGATTAATGACGCCGAAGCCTTTACCGATATCGGCCTTCCCGAGGCCTATGCAGAGTTTAGCGCCAAATTCGTCCAAGGAGCCTGATTTTGGCCGTTTCCGACATTCAATCAATCCTCTTGCCGCGCGACGAAACCCTGCGGACCGCAATGCGCAAACTGCAGGCCAGCGGCTGCGGCTTGGTGATCGTAGTTGACGAAGAAGGCGCCGCGATCGGCGTACTCAGCGACGGCGATATCCGCACGGGATTGTTGGAACAAGAGAACCTGGAAGTTCCGGTTTCATCCTATATGACCAAGGAATTCGTTTGGGTCGAAGAAGGGGTCTCCAAGGAAAAGGTCCTCAAACTTTTCGACAATCGCGTAAGAGCGATCCCTATTCTGGATGCCGACGGGCGGCCCAAGGATCTGGCCACGCCGGGCTACGCGCAACCCCAGGCCGAGGTCTTCGCCCGCGCCAAGGCGCCGCTGCGCGTCAGTCTTGCCGGCGGCGGTACCGACTACACCGGGTTCTTTGTCCGCCACGGCGGCTGCAGCCTGTCCACCACCATGGCCAAGTATTGCTACGCGACGCTACGGAAACGGGACGACGGAAGGATCAACATCTGCTCCCTCGACCTTCATCAAACGTTGAGCTACGACAGCGCGGACCAGATCGCCTATGACGGGCAACTCGACCTGTTGAAAGCCGCGATCAAGGTTCTGCGCCCCAACTTCGGTTTCGATCTGGAAGTCGGCAGCGATTTTTCTCCCGGCTCGGGCCTGGGCGGGTCCGCCGCGGTGCTCGCCGCCGTGATCGGATGCTTCAACGAATTCCGTCAGGATTTTTTCGACCTGCACACCATCTCCGAATTCGCCTATGAGGCCGAACGCGTGGAGCTTGAGATCACCGGCGGTTGGCAGGATCAATACAGCACCGTGTTCGGCGGGTTCAATTTCATCGAATTCAACGCGGACAAAAACGTTGTGACGCCCCTTCGGATTCCCGAGACGACGCAGCTCGAATTGGAAGCCCGGTCGCTACTTTGTTACACCGGCCAACCGCACGGCGGTGAGACGATTCAGAAAGAGCATCGCGAACGGGCTTACGACGATGCCCGAATGGCATCCTTCGCCGCGGAGGTCCAGGGCATTGCCCAAGACATGAAATCGAACCTGCTGCGCGGCGATTTGTCGGGGTTCGGTCGTCTGTTGCACGAAACTTGGGAAATCAAGAAGCGGTCGAACCCCAAGGTAACCACACGGAAGATCGACGAGATCTACGACCGCGCCATGAAGGCCGGGGCCGAAGGCGGGCGGCTGCTGGGCACCGGCGGCGGTGGCTATATCCTGTTCTTCACCCAACCTTTCGCGCGCTATCAGGTCGCGACGACGCTGCAAGACATGGGTTTGACGGTCGAGAGCGTCAACCTGGATCAGGCCGGCCTGCAGACCTGGAGCACAAGACCTTAACCGTCATGCAGGTATATGCCTCGACCACCTTTCTCGGCACCGCTCCGACCCCGGTCGAAGAGCCGCTGGCTTTGCTTGCCCGGGAAGTCGAAGACTTGGATGGTGTCGAGCTGGGCTCCACCCATATTTGGTCCGGCGACATTCCGCGCGCTGTCGTGGCGGCCTGGAACAAACCGGTCATCACCCATAACTATTTCCCGCCCGCGCGGGAATCGATGGTTCTGAACATCGCGTCCCCCGATCCGGAAATTCGCGACGCGTCGATCCGCCACATGACCTATTGCCTGGAAGTCGCCGCGCAGCTGGGCGCGCCTCTTTACACCATTCATCCCGGCTTCCTGGCCGAGCCAAAAGTCGCCGCGCCGGATGCCGCCGGGCGCAAATTCGATTTCGGCTTCCAAGGCGCGACCACGCCTTATGAACGCGCTTTCGAATTGATGGTCGATGCTTTGGGCCGCTTGTGCGATGCCGCCGCTGCGCATGGCGTCGCCCTGGCGATCGAGACAGAAGGAAGCCTGACGTCACGGGACGTAACTTTGATGGAACGGCCCGAAGAATATGACCGCCTGTTCGACGCCCTGCCGACCGGCCTGCACCTGAACCTCAACTTGGCTCACACCAGCTTGGCGGCGAAAGGACATGATTTCGACGTCGCGGATTTCGTCACTCGTTTCAAGGACCGCATCGCCGCGGTCGAGATCAGCCACAATGACGGCTTCGGTGATCAGCATCGGCCCCTTGAAGCGGATGCGCCTGTGCTCGACCTGATCCCGCTCCTGCCGGCCGTGCCGTTGATTTTGGAATTCCGCTGCGCGACAACCTCCGATATTCGAAACAGCGCGCGTCTGGTTCGCGCCGCTAACCCGGCCAACGCATAAGGCACTACAAATGACGTCCTTCGGAATTCGCCTGCCCAACCGTTCGATCGGCCCCGGCAACCCGCTGTTCTTCATCGCAGAAGCCGGGGTGAACCATAATGGCGACCTGGGCATGGCCTTGGCGCTGGTCGATGCCGCCGCCGCCGCAGGCGCCGACGCCGTGAAGTTTCAGACCTTCCGTGCCGAAAGCCTGATCACCCGCACCGCGCCGAAGGCCCCGTATCACACCGAGACCACGGGGCCGGACGAAGAACAGACTTGGTTCGAATTGCTCAAGACCCAGGAACTGACGCCGGACATGCACCGCGCCATCATCGAACGTTGTGCCGAGAAGGGCGTGATGTTCCTGTCGACGCCTTATGACAATGAAAGCGTCGATCTGCTCGATGCGTTGGACGTGCCGCTTTACAAAGTCGCCTCGACCGATGCCAATAACATTCCGTTCCTTGAGTATATGGCGAGCAAGGGCCGCCCGATCATTCTGTCGACGGCGATGTGCGACTTGGACGAAGTGAAGGCCAGCGTCGCCGCGATCCGGGCTGCCGGCGTCGGTGATTTGCTGGTCATGCAATGCACCGGCAGCTATCCCGCCCCGATTGCGGAAGCGAACCTGCGGGCCATGCACGGCATCGCCGAGGCCTGCGACGTCGCCGTCGGATATTCCGATCACACGCCTGGTGTCGAAGCGGCTATTGCCGCCACTGCCATGGGGGCAGCCGCCTATGAAAAGCATTTTACCCTGGACCGGTCCCTGCCCGGCCCCGACCATCGGGCCTCGTTGGAGCCGGATGAACTGACCGATCTTGTGCGCGCCGTCCGATCCGTCGAAGCAGCACTCGGCGACGGCGCGAAGCGGGTCATGCCCTGCGAACAGATCAACCGGCAGCGCTTGCGCAAAAGCATTTTGGCCGGACGGGAAATGGCCGCCGGCGAGACCTTGGGCCTGGGCGACCTTGCGATCAAACGCGCCGGTGGACTGGGGCTGTCCCCGGACCGATATCGTGAAATCGTCGGTCGGGTCCTGACCCGTCCCGTGTCCCTGGAAGAACCCCTGACGCTCGAACATTTCGCCGATCAATAGTCGGCATCATCCAAGAGAAAATAGGTAGGCATGAAAATTCTCGTCACAGGCGGTGCCGGTTACATCGGCTCCATTCTCGTTCCGGAACTGCTGGCCAAAGGCCATCAGGTGACCGTGCTCGACAGCTTCATGTTCCACCAGACGAGCTTGCTGCAGAATTGCGCCAACCCGGCGTTCGAGGTCATCAAAGGCGATGTCCGCGATACCGCGTTGATGGAACGGGAATATCCCAAGTACGACGTCATTGTGCCGCTGGCCGGGATCGTCGGCGCACCCGCCTGCGCCCGCCATCCAGAGACGACACGGCAGGTCAACTTCGAAGCCGTCCGCCATATGGTCGGCAATCTGTCGAAAGATCAGCGGGTGATCAATCCGGTCACGAACTCGGGTTATGGGATCGGAGAGAAGGACAAGTTCTGCACCGAGGAAAGCCCCCTGAACCCGATCTCGCTTTACGGCATCACCAAGGTCGAAGCGGAAAAGGTTTTGCTCGATTGGGGGAATGCCGCCTGCTTCCGTCTCGCGACTGTGTTCGGCATGTCGCCGCGGATGCGGCTCGACCTGTTGGTCAACGATTTCACCTACCGCGCCGTCAATGACGGCTTCATCGTGCTGTTCGAATCCCATTTCAAACGCAACTACATCCATGTCCGCGACGTCGCCGCGGCCTTCATGATGGCGCTCGACGATTGGGATTCTTTCAAAGGCGAAACCTTCAACGTCGGTCTGTCCGAAGCGAACCTGTCGAAATGGGAATTGTGCGAACGCATCAAGGCGGCGCTTCCGAACTTCTATTTCGTCGAAGCCGCCGTGGGCGAAGACCCGGACAAACGCGACTACATCGTCAGCAACGAAAAGATCGAAGGCCGCGGCTGGCGCCCCCAGCACGGCCTGGACGCCGGCATCCGCGAATTGATCAAAGGTTACACAATGATCCGGGATGGCGGCCAATTCGACAACCTGGGCTGATCGCCAGCTACCAGACAACATTCAAACAACGGATACATCAGACAATGGCAGGACCGGAACTAGTCGGCGATATCGAACGCGCTTACGTCGAACGCCTGTTTAACGAAAACACCCCAGCGGTCTTGTACCGTTATCATCCCAAGGCGCATTTCGCGCAGGAGTTCGAAACCCGCATTGCCGAACGACTGGGAGTCGGTTACGCGCATCTGGTGTCGTCCGGCACCGCGGCCATCGAAACCGCGCTGTACGCCGCCGGGGTAAAACCCGGCGACGAAGTGATCGTTACGGCCTTCACTTTCCTGGCGCCGATCGAATCCATTCTCCGCCTTGGCGCCATCCCTGTCTGCGTTGACATCGACGACACCTATCACTTCAGCGTCGAAACCGTTGAACAGGCAATTACCGACCGCACCGCCGCCGTTTGCGTCGTCCCCATGTGGGGGGCTTGCGACATGGACGGCCTGGTCAGCCTGTGCCGCGACCGGGGCATCCGGATCGTTGAGGATTCCGCCCAGGCATTGGCGGGCAGCTACAAGGGCCGCACCCTCGGCACGTTCGGCACGGCGGCCTCGTTCTCGCTTGATGCCGGCAAGACGTTAACCGCCGGCGAAGGCGGATTTGTCGTCACCAACGACGAGACGGTTTACGATCGGGCGGCCGCCTATTCCGACCACGGGCACATGCACATGACCGACCGGCCCCGCGGCAAGGACGGAGTCGTCAACCCCGGCGCCAATTACCGTGCGTCAGAATTGACAGCCGCCATCGCTTTGGGTCAGCTTGAGCGCCTCGACGACATCCTGATCCGGCAGCGTGCGCGTTATGCGCGCCTGACGTCGGAGATCGCCCGGTTGAACAACGTGTCCATTCGCAAGACCTCGGACCCGCAGGGCGAACTTTGCGATACCCTGATACTGACCTTCACCGACAGCACGACCGCGACCCAGGTCGCCGACGATCTGCTCGCACAGGGTGTGGGTACGAAAATCCTACCCGAGGCATTCGACTGGCATTTCGCCGGGGCGTGGACTCACATCTGGGATCGCGTGCCCGGGTCCGACGCTCACATCGCCCGGGTCGATAACTGGTCGCGCACCCGCGCGTTACTCGAACGCTCGGTCGCCCTTCCCGTTTCGGTGCACGAGAACCCGGAATGGGACGCCAAGGTCCTGAAGGTTTTGTCCGCCGTTTAAGGAGACGGCCTGGCAGGCCTTAGTGGGATTTTTTGGCATCCAAAAAGGCGGCCAGCTTCTTTTCGTAACGGGCAAAAGCTTCTTTGTCCCATTCGGCCTGACTGGCGATTGAGAAGTTACATCCCCGGCGTTCGCGTTCCGACAGATTGTCTTCGCTGCCATGGATGACCAACGCATTGTGAATGACGCAGTCACCGCGTTTCAAATCGAGCATTACCGGCTCGCCCAGGTTCAGCTGCTCGATCATCGGTTTGGTTACCGCCATCGACGCACCCAAGTTGCCTTCCGGAAGATGGTCTACGTCCCCGAGATTGTGAGAGCCCGGGTAATAGTAAAGGCCACCGTTCTCGGGATTCGCGTTATCGACAGCAATCCACAAGGTCAGGATTTCACCGCCCTTGATGTAGTTGTAGGCATTGTCCTGATGCGCGGCCGTCGCCAATCCATATCGCGCAGGCTTTGCAAAAAACGATCCGTTGAAAACCTTAGGATCGACCGTGCCGTAGCACATGCGGACGAGATCGATCAGCCCGCTTCCCCGGACAAGGTCGCACCAGAATTCGGAATGTTCATGCATGTTGTGCAGGCTGCTCAGGACATCCTTGTTGGGGCCGACAAAATGAATGTCGCGCTTGGCCGTCAGAACATGGCTCAACCGTTCCAATTCCTGCTCAAGTTTGCTGACCGTCGCCTCGTCAAAGGCCGAGCGGACGACCGTGAAGCCATCGCGCTTCAGGTCCTGAACCATTTCTTCAGTCGCAGTAAAAGCCATGTTTGCTCCGTAGCTCTATCGGCACCGAACGATTTAAGCACCGATGTCCGAGAAGGACAGATATTCATTGCGCACAACCATCGTCAACCCTCGCGCCGATACCGAAAGCAAATTTACACCGCCACTCGGCCAATGAGCGGCTCAGGGTCGTCGCTCTCTACACGCGGCGGACCGACATTTCATTGCGCCAGATCAATCCCTGACGCAGCACTGCAAACGCGATAGATTGCCGTCAATGTGAATTCAAGCGGGCCCGCCAACTCGTGAAGAACGAAATGCCTCCCCTGGACCGGCCGGTCATCGTGATCGGCGCAGGCAGTCACGCAAAGGTCGTGGTCGACCTATTGCTGGCCGCCGCCGCCGAGGTTTTATGTGCCGTCGATATCCGACCCGCACGGGACAAGACCGTTCTGGGCATCCCGGTGCTCGACGAGGCCACCGTACTGGCAGGCACGTCGCCGGAACAGGTCGACCTTGCAATGGGCATCGGCGGCGGTCGCCTGGACCCGGTGCAAGGGCTGGAAACGAGGTTGGAAAAAGCGCGCAGCCTCGAGCAGTCGGGGTTCCGGTTTCCGGCACTCGTGCATCCGACCGCGTACCTCGGCGTAGACTGCCGGATCGGCGCCGGCGCGCAGGTCATGGCCGGAGCCGTGATTCAACCGGACAGCCGGGTCGGGGAATTCGCCATTATCAATACACGTGCCGCCGTCGACCATGACGGCGACATCGGAGACGGCGCACATATCGGACCCGGGGCGGTATTGGCCGGGACGGTATCGGTCGGCGCTTCGTCCTTTATCGGTGCCGGCTCAAGCATTATTCAAGACATTCAGGTCGGCGACCGCGTATTGGTCGCCGCAGGCTCCGTCGTCATCGATCAAGTCCCGACCGAGGCACGTGTCGCCGGCGTCCCCGCCAAGAACATGACCAAAGGCTCAAAAGTTCCGTGACCCCCTCACTATTTCCGAAAACGTCCCTGCTCGACTGTTTCCGAAACGGTTTGGCCGCCTCTCCCGCCGGGCTTTGCGTCCATGCGGAAGACGGCGCTTTTACCTATTCCCAGATCGCGGCCCAGGCCGTGTCGGCCGCCACAACATTGACCGGCCTTCAAGACACCGCGCCCGTCGTCGGAGTGTTCGCAGGGCGTGAGTCGGGCATGTTTGTCGGCATGCTCGCCTGCCTCGTCTGGGGCAAGGGCTATGTGCCGATCAGCCCAGAGTTCCCGGACAAACGCATTTCCGACGTTATTTCCGGGGCCACCGTCCAAACGATCATCACAACAAATGCTTGCCTAGACCAGCTGCTGGCGGTTCTCAACTCGACCGGGGTGGAGTTCACTGTTCTGGTCCTTGGCGACCGGAGCTTCGCCGACCGTCGACAATCCGGGCCCGTGATCGGTATCGACGTTTCCGATACGTCCGTCGGATCCGACGCGATGCTCCCGCGACCGAATGTGGACCCGGACGACATCGCCTACCTGATGTTCACGTCGGGCAGTACCGGCGCCCCCAAGGGCGTTCCGATTACGCATGACAACGCCTTGGCTTTCGTCGAGGTCATGCAGAACCGCTACAACCTCGGCCCCCAAGACAGAGCCATCTGTCTGCCCGATTTTTTCTTCGATCTGTCCATTTATCCGATTTGGGTCACCTGGGACGGCGGCGGCGCGGTGTTTCTGCCGTCCGCCAAGGACAAGATGATGCCGATCCGCTATTGCCAGCATCACGAGATCACCGTCTGGTGTTCGGTTCCCTCGGCGATCACGTTCTTGAACAACTTCAAGATGCTGAAAGAAGACATTCTGCCTTTGATCCGGATCAGCGTGTTCTGCGGTGAACCTCTGTTGAAACCCGACACTCGGGCCTGGATCAGCGCATGCCCGAACTCCGTCGTCGACAACCTTTACGGGCCGACCGAAGTCACCGTGTTCAGCACCTTGCTACCGGTGAATGACACGACGCTTCAACTCGGTGACGGCGACGTGATCTCGATCGGCAAACCACTTGACGGCGTTTACGCCCGGATCGTCGATAACGACCTCAACCCTGTCGATCAGGGCATAACCGGGGAACTGTGCCTTGCCGGGCCTCAGGTGTCGCCCGGATATTGGAACAATGAAAACCTAACGGCCGAGAAATTCGTCGTCCTGCCCTCCGACGACGATAAGGACGAACTGCGCTGGTATCGCACCGGGGACCTCGCCGTCATGGAAAGCGACGGCAACATGCTGTTTAAGGGGCGCGCCGACGACCAAGTCCAGGTTTCCGGATATCGAGTTGAATTGGGTGACATCGAACAGGCCGCACGCGCCACCACGGGCGTCGACATGGCAGCGGCGGTGTTCGCGCGCGAACCCAGAGCAAAGAGCGATGCGATATTTTTGTTCGCTACAGGCGATCCAGACATCGAACAGGCCATCCATGACCGGATTGTTGACAGCCTGCCGAGCTATATGACACCCAAGCGGATCGTCTTGATCGCCGAAATGCCCATGAACAGTAACAACAAGATAGATAAAGTCGCCCTTAAGAACAAAGTATCGAACGGCCTTTCAAATGATTGAATTTCGCCCTTTTGTTTCTTTTGTCATTGCCAACTGCGAAGACAAGTTCCGCCGGCATGACATAACTGTCGACACCGCCGATACGGACCTGGATCTCATTGCGGCTGGGATTCTGGATTCGTTCGATCTGCTCAATCTGGCGATGGCGCTGGAAGATCAGCATCGCCTGACGATGGACTTTTCGGTGTTCACCAGTGATTTCGATGCTTCGTTCAAGGGCCTGTACTCATGCCTGACGCCCGAGGCCGGGGCGCCCGAGCCGTCGCCCCCGCCGATGCCGGACACCATACTTGCGCCTATTATGGATGCCCTTGTTCGGGCAGGCGTCAGCACCGGGGATCGGATTTTCCTCCATTCTTCTGCATTAATGCTCGGGCTTTCGCGATTGGATTGCGCAGATCTGTTGGAACGTCTATTGGCCGCGATCGGCCCGCAAGGCTCGATCTTCGCACCGGCCGCGAACGTCCAGGCGTTTCAAAGCGGGAATTTTGATATCGACAACACACCCGCCCATGCCGACTTCGGGTGGCTGAGCGAAGCCATCCGGCAACATGCAGGCGCGTCCCGATCGCAAAACCCCTTCGACTCGGTTGCCGGCCTTGGCCCCGACGCCGCGCAGGTTTGCCAAGGCCTGGAGGCCGATTGTTACGGCCCTCAATCACCTTGGAGCCGCCTTCTCGGCAAGGACGTCAAACTGATCATGCTGGGCATCGATTTTCATTACGCCTCGATCGTTCATCTGGCCGAGCTTCAGTGCCAAGTGCCGTATCGCGGCTGGAAAGAGTTTTTTGGAAAGATTCGGGTGAATGGCGCATTTAAAGACGTCACGCTTCGCCTGTTCGCCGCCGAGATGAACACCCAAAGATTTTACCAGAAGATTGCGGACCTACCAGAGATGGCCGGGCGTTTCAAAACCCTGGACATCAAGGGCGGCGGCTACGTCGCGTCGTTGGACGATGTCTTCAACGCTTGCTGCGCCGCGATGCGCCGCGCGCCGCGCATTTTCGTCGAGCCATAATGTCCCAACTAAATTTCGCCATCGTCGGGGCCGGGAAATCCGCGTCGGATTGCGTTCACGCGATTGAGCGCTTCAATTCCTCGGCGTCCGGCAGGCACGCCAATCTGAAACTTCTGTTCGTCGATGCTAAAACGCCCGCGCCTAAAATCTCGGCGAATTGCCCGGTCATCGAAACGCGGAACATCAACGCAGATGAAAACGTCGCGCTCATCCAGGCGCACGATGTCGATTACCTGCTAAGCGTCAACAATCATCAAATTCTTTCCGCCGCGACGATCTCGACCCCCCGGCTTGGGGTTCTTAATTTTCATAACGGCCCCCTTCCCCGATATGGCGGCGTCAATGTTTGCGCTTGGGCAATCTTCAACGGTGAAACGGAACACGGCGTGACATGGCATTTCATGGAACCCGCCATCGACGCCGGGCGGATCATCGCGCAACGCCGATTTCCGATCACGGCGCGGGAAACGGCAATCACTTTGATCATGAAGTGCATTCAACAAGGAATTTCCCTGTTCGAAGAATTGCTGCCCAGCTTGTTCGACGGCCGCCCGGACGGAAACCCTCAGGACCCGTCGCAGCGTTTGTACTTTTCCCGCAAGGATATCCCGGCAAACGAGATTTTCGATTTTTCCTGGACCTGCGAACAGGCGGATCGATACATGCGGTGCCTGAACGTTTTTCCGTTTCCCCCAGCGCTGCCGTTTGGTAAAGCCCTGGGCGGCGAAAGAGTATTCCGCGTGGTGAAAGTGAACGTGGCAGAGCATCAAATCGACAGCGCGCCCGGCACCGTTCTTGATATTGACGACACAGCTATCCATGCCGCCCTTGCAAACGGAACGATCTCCATCACGGATGTGATCGACGAGCAAGGCAACAAAACACGGATTTCAGATCTGGTTTCCAGTTACGGCATCAACGC
The DNA here is from genome assembly GCA_964012715.1 of uncultured Rhodospirillaceae bacterium. Lineage (GTDB taxonomy): Bacteria > Pseudomonadota > Alphaproteobacteria > Rhodospirillales > Casp-alpha2 > UBA1479. The sequence continues at coordinate 16,827 of CAXGUG010000072.1, forward strand.
CGGCGCCAACCTTCAATTCAGAAAGTAAAGAGAAGGCATTCGATGAAAGGTGATCTAATTCTTGTCCATTGCGTGGACACGGAAGGCCCGCTTAACGAGTCGGTAACGGCGACGTTCGAGCGCATCGAGACGGTCTTTGGCTTGAAGTACGAGCCCAGCCCGGAACAATTGAGCCGGCTGCAGCAAGGACACGACATTCCCGATGACCTGCGGGATGACGTAATGACCTTCATTTCTCCGAACCGGCTCAACTATCACAAGACCTGGACCGAAGTGGACAAATGTGTCCGCGATTTGATGCGCCCCGAATGGCGCATGGCGTTAGAAGATGACTACGGTCAGGGTTATACGTTTTCTTGGTTCATCCTCGACCATGTCGGGTTTGAGATAAATCCACGCCAGCGGGTCATGGGATTTCACGGAATCTACGAACACTATCGCGAGCTTCTCGCCGAATTCAAACCGCCCGCGGATAAGCTGTATTATCACACGCACCCGGTTCCGTTTTTCTTTGAAGCGAACAAGACTTCCAACAATTTCAGCTTCACCAATCACCACATCCAGGTGATCAACCGGCGGGTCATCGACTATTTGGACTTCCCAACCGCCTATCGTCCCGGCGCCAACTGCGAACGCCCGGATATGAACCTTTTCCTTGAGATGTGGATTCCTTTCGATTTCGGCAACCAAGGCATGAAGCAACGCGCCGAGGAACGAATTCAAAAGGATCTCGCCGGCGGCCGATGGGGCGACTGGCGTCGCGCCACGCCGGAATGGGAAGTCTATCACCCGGATTTCTATGACTATCAAAAAAAGGGCAACATGCGGCGCTACATCGCGCGCAGCCTCAATCTGAATTCAAGAGTGCGCCCGATTTCCCACGAAGAAGTCGAGAAGGCATTCGTCCGCGCCAACAGCGGGAAACACACTATCATGGCCGTTACCGATCACGACGAACGCGAAATGCGGCCCTACATCATCGAGCATGTAAAGATGGTCCGGGAACTTCAGAAAAATTATCCCGACGTCAAAATTCGCTATGCCAATGCCGCGGACGCCATCCGAATGGCCGAAGGCATTCCGCATGAAGAGCCCACCGAACTCACGTTCAACTGGGACGGTGACGCACTGGAGATCTTCGCTTCGAAAGAAATCTGGGGGCCCCAACCCTGGTTCTGCTTCAAAACCAAGGATCAGCGTTATATTCACGAGAACCTCGACCGCCTTGAGGACGAAGGCTGGGGATTCGTTTTCGATGACAACACGATCTTTCTCGAGCAGATCGAATCGATCGGGATCGCCACCAACGACCGATATGGCAATACCTCGATTTATCGCCTGAGCCCCGACAAGGACCTCGGAAAGACGGCATCGATGATCCGGAACCGACCGGTACTGGACACCCTGCAGTCCTAACCGCCGGCCCGCATGCCGCCGCATTCCAGGTAGATCAAAAAAGCCACATGTCTGAAAACTACCAAGACTTCATCATCAAGAACGGCAAGCTCATCGGTAAGTTCGAAGAAATGTATCGAACTTGCGACGATCCATGGGGCCGCGATTCGATGGAGGAACTTTGCCTGGAAACCAGCCTTTTACGGCGCGCCTGCTTGCTTGCAAATTCATTGGAAGGCGGTTGCCGGGTTTTTGACATCGGCTGCGGCGTCGGTTCTTCAATGCGCGCGATCGCCGACTCTTCGGCGCAGATGGCGGGAATCGACGTGAGCGAGACCGCCATCCAAAAAGCGCGCCAACGGTTGCCGGAGCATCAGTTTGCCGTAGCCGGGCTCGACGACGTGGTGGAGGACTCCCCTGCGATCCAATCCATCGATATACGCCAGCTGAATCTTTTGATCATGTCCCAGGTCACCTGGTACGTCTTGAAAACCCTTCCGGCGTTCAAGGAATGGCTTCAGGCGAATTGGAAAGGCAAGCTGTTCATTCATATTCTCGGTATCTACCCGCCGGGCGTGCAGCAGTACGGCAAGGAATACTTCACCAATCAGGAAGAGATCTTGGCTTGGTGGGGTTTGAATTACCTGGAATATGGGACCCTGTCCCGCATCGTCGACGGCGACCCGAAAACGCTCAGTTATTTCATCGCCCAAATCTGAGTTTCCCCCATGACGACGAAATCCGAGAATTCTCCAGTCCTGATCATTCAGGCGAGAATGGGTGCGACCCGATTACCGGGGAAATCCATGCTGGATCTGGCGGGGGCGCCCCTTGTCGGTCGAATTATTGAGCGCGTCAAACGCTGTGCGTCGCCACGGCTAGTCGTGCTTGCGACCACCTGCAAACCGGAAGACACCCCGCTGGAAGCCTTGGCCGCGGCCTATGACATCCCTTGTTTCCGCGGCCCGGAACACGACCTGGTGCAGCGATACGTGCTTGCCGCCAAGGAATTTGACGCCGACCGCATCATCCGCCTGCCCGGTGACAACGTTGCGCCGGAGCCATCCGAAATCGACCGGCTTGTGGCCTACCATTTAGCTAGCGACAACGCGTTTTCATCGAACCTGTTGCAGATTATGGGTAACGGCTACCCAGACGGGATCGGCGCAGAAGTTATTGAGCGCTCGGCCTTGGAAGAAGTCTTGGCGACCACCGACGATCCCCGATTGCGTGAGCACCCGCACCTGAATTTTTTCGATTTTGAGCGAGACAGTGCTGTCGATGATGGCCGCTTCAAGGTCGGGACCGTCGCCTGCCCGTCGGCATTCAGTCGCCCGGACCTGACTCTCGACGTCAACACGCAGGAACAATACGAATATTGCAAGGCATTCTACGAATACCTTTACCCGCGAAATAACGAATTCGGCATTCTCGATATCATTGAATGGCACGATAACATTTGGTCGCCGCATCGTAATTGATGAACAAAAATTTCGTTATTTTTTACTGGCACGTCTTTACGAAGCGGGATTGGGGCCGCTTCCTTTGCGACGAAATGTCGGCGCGCGGATACAATGTCCGCGTCGTCCAGGTCGGCCCGGCGATCGACAACCTGAGTCTCGCCGAAATCGAGCGCGGTAATTTCGCGGCGGTTCCGCAAGCGGAAACCCCGCGGACGAAAGACGACATCGAACGCATCCTCGACGATTTGAACGAACAGGATCTGTTGTTCGTGTTCGTCCCGGTCACCGCCCGTTACCTATGGCTGTTGGTTCAGATCGGAAAAAGAAACCTAAAGTACGCCCATCTGACATTGGGGCGCTTGCCGCAGCGGCTCGACCCGACGTTGCTCATCCGCAGGAAGCCGCTACTCGCGCTTCGCGCCTACGGCGCGGCGCTTTTCCATCTTCTTTATCGCGTCAGATATCACCTGAAGCTGGTTTGCAGCCTGGGCTTGGACTATTTCCGCATCCCGCCGCCGTTCGTCTGGGTTCGCGCGGGCTCTCATACAGAGCCTCTGTCCACGGAAGGAATCGGGTTAGGCCGATGCAACGTCTTGGACGTGGAATCCTTCGACGTCGCACAGGCGCGACGCATCGAATCGCACCCCCCCATAGGTCCCGCCGAAGGCCAATCCGGCCGCTATGCGGTCTACGTCGATGAGTCTCTATACAACCACCCGGATTACTTGCTGCATAATGCTGCTTCGCCGATCGAGCCGGACCGCTTCTTTCCCGCACTGAAACGCTTTTTCGAACAGCTTGAAAATGTGCTCGACCTGAAGATCGTCATCGCCCTGCATCCTAAATCGAATTATTCGGCGCAGGAAAAGGCGGCCTATTTTGGATCGCGTGAAACCTTCGATCGGCAAACGCCGGAACTTATCTACGGCGCCGAGTTCGCCTTGATGCACAACAGCACGGCCTTGTCTTACGCCGTTATCTGGCGCAAGCCGGTTTTGTTCGTGACCAGCGATTCGATAAACGAATCTTGGCTCTGTGCGGATCTGGAACTCCGCACCAATTTGATCGGACAGCCGACAGTGAACTTGG
>CAXGUG010000073.1:0-20585 GCA_964012715.1 uncultured Rhodospirillaceae bacterium
GTGCAGGGTCAGGCTGACACGTTCGACCCCCCGTTCATCCAGGGCGGTGAGCAATTCCGGCGTGAAGTGCAGGGACGCCGTGGGCGCCGCGACCGCGCCGTCGCGGGCGGCGAACAGGGTTTGATAATCATCCTTGTCGGCGTCGTCGCCTACGGACTCGCGCTTGATATAGGGCGGCAGCGGCATGATGCCGTACTGTTCCAAAGCTTCCTGAAGATCGGGGCCGAATTTGTTGAAGCGCAGGATGACTTCGCCCATGTCCAGTTTGTCGATGACATCGGCGGAAAAGCCGGGCGCGAAAACGATATGGTCGCGCGGGCTGAGCTTGCGGGCCGGGCGGGCGAAGGCGCGCCAGGTCCCGTCTTCGTCCCATTTGTGCAGGGTGACCTCGACCTTCGGGCCGCCTTCGGGGCGACCGGGACGCGACGCGTCGCCGCGCCGCCCGGTCAGGCGCGCGGGGATGACCCGGGTGTCATTGACCACCATGACGTCGCCGGGACGCAGCAACGACGGCAGGTCGCGAACGACACGGTCATGCAGGCCGTCCGGGGCGACTTCCAACAGGCGCGCGGCGTCGCGGGGGCTGACCGGCTTTTGCGCGATCAGTTCCGGCGGCAGGTCGAAATCGAACAGGTCGACTTTCATAGGGACGTATTCCGGGTGCAGCGGGGGTCGGCGGGGAACCTATGCCAACGCGCGGCGATTGTCAGGGAATTCTTGGCGGGCTAACGTTTTCGTTCGGTCCGATAGGGGCCGGAGCAAATCAACAAGCCGTTAGGGGGTTCCATGATCCGTTTGCTTCTTGCGATTTTGATTCCGTGGTTCGTGTTCTTCACCATCGGTCGCCCGATCCAAGGCATCATCTGCCTGATCCTGCAATGTACGCTGATCGGCTGGATTCCCGCCGCGATCTGGGCCATTTGGGCGCTGAACAACTACAACACCGATAAGAAGATCGCCCAGGCCGGTTTGGGCGGCGGCAGCATGGGCGGCGACAGCGGCGAAAGCTGATTTAGCCGGCCCGTTCCCCGGCGATCAGGGCCGGGGGCCGAACACGTCGCCCCGCCGGATTCGCGCCATATGGGCCCCGGCGGCGGCGGCGAAACGCCCCAGAATCATCCTGAGCCCGCGGTTGACGACCAAGAACGCGACCGCGGCCCAGGTATAGGGTTCCCACCATTCGATGACGTGCGGTTCGCCGCCGAAGGGGGCGATCTGTTCGCGCGTCGACAGCACCGCATAAACAGCGCCCGCGACCGAGGTCGCCGCCGCCAGAGAAACCCAGCGGCCATAGGCGAGAAGGCGGCGCAACAGAAATCCCATTTTGGTTCCTCCGCGCCGCCCGGTCTCTCTTAGACGTCTTTCAACAGGACGGGGGTCTTGCTGTCGGCGCTGCGGATGACCGCCTCCAGCACCGCTGTCCCGTGCACGGCCTCGTCCGGGGTCAGCGGATAGGCCGCCCCGCCTTCGCAGGCGTCGGCGAAAGCTTCCAGTTCGGCGCGCTCCATGTCGAACGGGCCGTATTCGATCATCTCTTCCTTGCCGGGGGTTCCGTCGGCTGCGACCTTGCAGACGAACATGCGGTCGTAGCTGTGCATTTCGGCCCAGCCGCCGGTGCCGAAGACCTGAATGCGCCAGATCGGCGCCGTCGCCGTCAGAGTGCCCAGATAGCCGGTCGCCCCCGAGGCGAAGCGCATCATCACCGAGGTCGTGTCGTCGGTCGGGATTTTTAGGAACTGACGATCGGAGCGGGCGACGACCTCGTCGACCGAGCCCATCAGGTTGATGAAGGCATCGACGACATGGATGCCCATCGGGGTCATGCCGCCGGCCGGGCTTTCGTCGGCCTGGGCGCGCCAGCTTTCCGGCGGATAGCGCAGCCCGCCGGATCCGCTCAAGTTGCCTTCGATATGAAGAATCTGGCCCAACTCGCCGCCCTCGATCATTTCCTTGATCTTCATGGTGATCGGATGAAAGCGTCGGTTGTGGCCAAGGGCCAGAACCACGCCCGCCGCTGCGGCGGCGTCGGCAGCGGCCTGGGCGCTGGCCCGGTCAAGGGTGAACGGCTTTTCGATGAAAATCTGTTTGCCCGCGGCGGCGGCGGCAATGACCTGGTCCGCGTGCTGGCTGTGCGGGGTGGCAAGCACGACCGCGTCCAATTCAGGATCGTTCAGCAGGTCGGCCAAACCGTCGCGCAGGTCGATCCCTTTCTCGGCGCAGTAATTCTGCGCCCGCGCCTTGCGGCCGGTACACCCGGCGGTGAAGGTGATCTTGTCGCTCTTGCCGTGGACGGAATTGACGAGAGTCTGGCCCCAACGGCCCAGTCCGGCGATACCTGCCTTGATCATGCGTATGCTTCCTTAACCCAAGATTTTATCTGTAATTGGCACCATGGTTGAAGGGATGACCTTATTGCCAGACCTTCCGCCGCGTCTATAGTGAAGCCATGGCGACCACCCCGGACCTTACTCCCCATCCACCGGTTCACGAGCAAACAGGTCCACGGAAGGTCGACAACTTCCGGGGCATGCTGTTCATGCTCCTCGGCGCGACGCTGATCGCGTTCCTGCACACGCTGGTTCGCGACATGACGCAGGAACTCCATTCCTTCGAGGTCGCGTTCTTTCGTAATCTGATCGTCCTGCTGGTCTTGACCCCGGCGTTGCTGCGTCAGGACCGCTCGACCTGGAAAAGCAAGCGCCCCGACCTGCAATTGCTGCGCGGCATCGTCGGTCTTGGGGCGATGCTGAGCTGGTTCTACACGCTGTCGATCGTGCCGGTGGCCGACGCGACGGCGTTGAGCTTTACCGTGGTGCTGTTCACGTCCCTGGGCGCTGTCTTCCTGCTGCGCGAGAAAATGGGCATGCGCCGCTGGGGCGCGCTGATCGTCGGGTTCATCGGAACCTTGATCATCCTGCGCCCCGGCTTTCAGGAAATCAGCGCTGGATACCTCTGGGCCCTAGGCTCAACATTTATGTGGGCGGGGGCGTTGCTGCTGGTGAAGGTGCTGGTGCGCTACGATTCACCCATCACCATCGTGTTCTATTCGTCGGTCTATTTCACGCCCGCGACGTTGCTGTTGGCCGTGTTCGTGTGGGAATGGCCGACCTGGATGCAGCTGGGCGAGCTGATCATCATCGGTCTGTTGGCGGCGGCGGCCCATGTCAGCATGGCCAAGGCCATGCAACTGGGCGAGGCCACGGCGGTCATGCCCGTCGATTTCACCCGCCTGTTATGGGCGGCGGGCCTGGGTTTCGTGATGTTCGGCGAATTTCCGGATATGTGGACCTGGGTCGGCGGTACGGTGGTGTTCTGTTCCACCCTGTACATCACCTATCGCGAGCATCGGGCGAAAAGCGCCCTCGAAGGCGTGAACCTCAAAACCTCCGAGGGCTGATCTTTCGCCGACTGCGGTTTAAAACGCGGGCCAGATCGGATCGTGGGTGCCCAGCGGCACCGAACCCGAAGCCCAATAAGGCTGCGTTTCCGACATCTGCACCACGGGCTTCAGATGCGCCATCGGCCCCCAGACCGTATCGTGGGTTTCCATCAAATCGGCGACGTCCTCGAACGTCGGCTCGGGCAGTTGCTTGAGCGACGCATCGCCGACGCGGCCCAGTCCGTTGACCCAATGGCCGATCTGCGCCAGCGACAGGCGGACCATCCAGCTACCGCCTTCGGTGACGCGGCGGTGCAGGGCGGCCATGGCGCCGAACGCCGCCAGATAGCCGGTGACGTAGTCATAGGCCTGCGCGGGGAGGTGGCGGGGGGTGGTGCCGTCGCCGTGTTCCCACACCGGCCCCATGGCGCATTGCACCAGGGAATCGAACCCGCGCCGCCAGTTCCATGGCCCTTCGTGGCTCCAGGCGCAAAGGCTGACGAACACGATGCCGGGGCGCAGTTCGGCCAGTCGTTCCGGCGATAGCCCGCGCGCTGCCAGGGTGCCGGGGCGATGGCCCTGGGTGACCACGTCGGCTTGACGGATCAAGTCGTCCAGGCGGTCGCGGTCGGCGGCTTCGCGAAGGTCCAGGTCGGCGGCAAGCTTGCCCAGGCCCGTGTCCTGAACAAGGTTCACGCCGTCCGGCCGATCCGCCCGGCCGATCCGCATCACTTGCGCGCCGTGCTCGGCCAAGGTTCGGCCGCTGACAGGACCGGCAAGGACGCGCGTCAGTTCCAGGGCGCGCACGCCGGACAGTGGGCGGTCTCCCTGGGGCAGGGGTTCGGCCGGGGCATCGCCAATTTTTTCGATCGACATCAGGGGTAGGGCCGCAACGGCCTGTCCTTGCGGATGGGCCGCCCATTCCTCGGCGGTGCGGACCATGAAGGCGCAAAGGTTCTTTTCCTTGCCGGCTTCTTCGAAGTCCTGGGCCTTCCATGTCTTCAGCGCGGCGTCGACGGCGGGGCGCTCGGGCGCGCAGTTCAGGACGCTCAGGATGTCCTGGGCCAGCCAGGGGTAATTGCAGTGCAGCTGGATCCACCGCCCGTCACCGCATTGATACAGCCCGGAGATATCGGCCCAGACTTCACCCCGGTCGGCGGCATCCAGGCGAACGTGCCGGTTCGACCGCATCGCCATGGCGGCGGCGCGGTGGTCGACGGCGATATCCTGATGGCGCCCTGTTTTCGTCTGATGCAAGGCATCGGCGGCAAGGCCGACCGCGCCCAACACGGCCGCGCCGGCGGTGGCCAGGCGAAAGTTGCAGGGCAGGATCGGGTCGCTGCCGGTGAAGGCGACTGAATCCGCGCGCCGTCCACCCCAGGCGACCGTTTCGAGAACGCTGTCCAGGGCTTGCTGCGTCGTGGGTTGCGAGGGCTTGGGCGTGGGCATGTGGATGTATCCTTGGTTTTATCTATTTATGCGGATGTCTCGGCCAATCTTGGTCGATAATTCGCAGGGGGCTGCCCCCCGATATTCCCGAGTTTGCAAGGTGAGGGGCGGGCATGAGACGAGAAATTTCAAACCTGTGAAGATTTGAACAAAAATTGACTCGCTCGCGCGACATATGAAAGCACATTCCGTTCGTTGTTGGATAAGCTTTCTCAATCCTTTCGCGGTGATCTGGCCGAGATAAGGGAGCACGCAAGTGTATCTGGCCAGATGCGAACAAAAGCGCAGTCCAATGCGTACGCGATACCAACGAAGGAGCGGTGCCGATGTGGGAGAATCAGCCGCCGCGCCGGCCATTGTTGGCCGTCGCATTGTCTGTGTTCAGTTCTCACAGGCGAACCGTGCGGCCCCGAAGTGCTTCCTTGCAATCGCACTGCTGATACTTTGAAATGTTGTTGGTTTTCCCACCCGGGAAGATCGACCGTGCCGGCCGGTGAATTTCAACGGCGTAAAAAACGGGCGGCAGGGAACCGAACTAAGGGAGCGCTAAATGTTTCGCAAAATTCTAAAAACTCTGCCACTTGCGGCCGTCGCTTTAGGCGTCTGCAGCGGCGTCGCGATGGCGGGCAAGTCCAACGATACGTTGGTCTGGGCCACCGACCGTGAAACCGCGGTCGTCGATCCGTACTACAACCGGACCCGCGAACTGGTCATCATGGGCCACGCCGGATGGGACGGTCTGCTGTATCGCAACGTCGAAACCGGTGAATACGAGCCGTTGTTGGCCAAATCCTACAAATGGGTCGACAACCTGACCCTGGATTTCGAGCTGCGTGACGACGTCGTGTTCCACGACGGTTCGACCTTCGGCCCGGAAGATGTCGTCTATACGGTCAAATTCACGACCAATAAGGAAAACGGCATCTACACCTACAACAAGGTGAGCTGGATGAAGGACGCCGAGCAGACGGGTCCGCACAGCGTTCGCATCCACCTTGAAAAGCCGTTCCCGGCGGCCCTGGCCTATCTGGCTCAGGCCGTTTACATCCTGCCCGACGGTCACTACGACAAGGCGCCGACCACTAAGGAAGGCAAGAAGGATTACACTTCGGTTCCGCCGATCGGTACCGGCCCGTACAAGGTCATGGAAGTCGTCCCCGGCGAGAAAGTCGTCATGGAAGCTTTCGACAAGTACATGAAGAACGGTCCCAAGGGACAGCCGGCGATCAAGCACCTGGTTTACCGCACGATCAAGGAAACCAACACGCAGCTCGCCGAACTGCTGACCGGCGGCATCGACTGGATCTGGAACGTGCCGAAGGATCAGGCCGAAAAGATGGCCGATACCGGTCAGGTCACGGTCGAAAACGCCAAGACGATGCGCGTCAGCTACATCGCCTTCGACGTTCGTGGTCGTTCCAAGACCAAGTACTTCATGGACAAGCGCGTTCGTGAGGCCTTTGCCCACGCGATCAACCGCGAAGCCATCGTGAAGAACCTGGTCGGCCCGGCGTCGGAAGTCATCCATTCTGCCTGTCACCCGGATCAGTTCGGTTGCACGCAGGACGTTCCGAAGTGGGACTACGATCCGGAGAAGTCGAAGAAGCTGTTGGCCGAAGCCGGTTTCCCGGATGGTCTGGAATTCGACATCTACGCCTATCGTCAGCGTGAATTCACCGAAGCCGTGATCAGCGATCTGGCCAAGGTCGGCATGAAGGCCAAACTGAACTTCATGCAGTACCGCAAGCTGCGTGAACTGACCCAGAACGGTGTGACGCCGGTCTATCACATGACCTGGGGTTCCAGCTCGATCCCCGACGTCGCCGCGATCACCGGTGTGTTCTTCGCCGGCGGCAAGGACGATCCCGCCGAAGATCCGGAAGTCATCGACCTGATCAACAAGGCCGGTAACACGACCGACACCGAAGAACGTAAGGCCCTGTACAAGAAAGCCCTGACCAAGATCTCGGGCGAGCTGTATTGGCTGCCGATGTTCACCTACGTTCAGTACTACGTCTACAACAAGGATCTGAAGATTCAGACCCCGCCGGACGCCATTCCGCGGTTCTTCACCGCCAGCTGGAAATAACGTTCGGATGAACAAGCGGCCCGGCGGCATCCCGCCGCCGGGTCCTTCGTTCCGTTCCCCTTGACTTGGTGCGCCGAGGACGCCTGACCAAGGGCCAGGCGGAGCAGCAACGGAGGTCGTATGCTGAAGTTTCTTTTGAAGCGATTGGGAATCGCGTTGTTGGTGGCGATTACCGTCTCAACGATTACCTTTTCGCTGATTTATCTTTCGGGCGACCCTGCCGTCGCCCTGGCCGGGGAAGCCGCCACCACCGAGGAAATCGAAGTCGTCAGAACCGCTTATGGTTATGACCGTCCGATTATCGTCCAGTACTTCGATTGGCTGGGTCGGGCTTTGACCGGTGATCTCGGGCGCTCCCACTATCTGAAATCCGATATCTCGGAAGTCATCTTCTCCCGTCTGCCGAATACCCTGATCCTTGCCGGATGCGCGATCGTCTTCGCGTTGTCCCTGGCGATCCCCCTGGGTGTCGCCGCGGCGGTGCGGCCCAATTCGCTGATCGATCGTATCGCCCTGACCGTCGCGGTCATCGGGCAGGCGCTGCCGAGTTTCTGGTTCGCGCTGATCCTGGTCTTCGTCCTGGGCATTCAATATCGATTGTTACCGATCACCGGCACGGCCAGTTGGATGAACTTCATCATGCCGTCCGTCGCCTTGGGCTATTACGTCACGCCCGGCGTGATGCGCCTGACCCGGGCCGGGATGCTCGAAGTTCTGTCGTCCGACTACATCCGAACGGCCAAGGCCAAGGGCATGCGCCCGATGGCGGTGCTGTTCAAGCATGCCTTGCGCAACGCGATCATCCCCGTGGTGTCGCTGGCGGCGGTGCAGTTCGGCTTCATGCTGGGCGGCTCGATCGTGATCGAGACGATCTTCGCCATCAACGGGCTGGGTTTCCTGGCCTGGGAAACCATTCAGCGCGCGGACCTGCCGATGATGCAGGCGATCGTCCTGGTGTTTTCCATCTTCTACATCATCATCACTTTTCTTGCGGATCTGCTGAATGCCTTCCTTGATCCGCGTATCAGGGTAGCGTGACGACATGGCAACTTCCTCTCCCTCCGCCATGCCCAAGGCTGGCATTCCGACTGCCGAGGCAATTCTCGAGCCGTCGCCCATGGCGCAGCTGCGCCGCCGCGTTCTCGGTCACTACGGCATCCTGATCGGCGGCTCCGTGCTGCTGGCGATCATCCTGATGGCCATCTTCGCGCCGTTGCTGACGCCCTATGATCCGATCATGGATCAGAACCTGGCCGACAAGCTGAAGCCGCCGTTCTGGCACGACAGCCCGAAGTACGACCCGGACCACGTTCTGGGCACCGACATGCAGGGCCGCGATTATCTGACCCGTCTGTTGTGGGGGGCGCGTATCTCCCTGCTGATCGGGTTCTCGGCGATGCTGATTTCCGGCGTCATCGGTACCGCGCTGGGCGTGGCCGCCGGTTACTTCGGCGGCAAGGTCGACATGGTCGTGACCTTCATCGTCACCACGCGCCTGAGCATGCCGGTCGTTCTGGTCGCCCTGGCCGTGGTCTCGCTGATCGGGTCCAGTCTGTGGATCGTGATCTGGGTGCTGGGGCTTCTCATATGGGACCGATTTGCGGTCGTCATGAGAAGTACCACGCTACAGGTGCGTAATCTCGATTACGTCGCCGCCGCCCAGGCCTGCGGATGTTCGACCTTTCACATCATCCTCAAGGAAATCATGCCCAACGTGGTCAACCACCTGATCGTGGTCGCGACCTTGGAAATGGCCCATGCGATCCTGTTGGAAGCGGCCCTGTCCTTCCTGGGGCTGGGTGTGCAGCCGCCGACGCCGAGCTGGGGTCTGATGATCTCCGAGGCGAAGGGCATGATGTTCTTCGATGCCTGGCTGATCGGTATTCCCGGTGCGGCGCTGTTCGCGCTGATCCTTTCCATCAACCTGTTGGGCGACGGCGTTCGTGACGTCACCGCGCCCGAAGGCCGAAACTAAGGAGCGGACCGACATGAGCGATACCATTCTTGAGGTCCGCGATCTGGTGATCGACATCCCCGTCGCCGCGGGGATGCTCCACCCGGTCCAGTCCATCAGTTTCGAGGTCAAACGGGGCGAGACGCTCTGCATCGTCGGGGAATCCGGCTGCGGAAAATCCCTGACCTCGCTGGCGATCATGGACCTGCTGCCCAAGGCGGCGATCCGCACGGCGTCGGCGTTGAAGCTCGACGGCGAAGACCTGCAGACCATCGGCGAGCGCCGGATGTCCGACATCCGGGGCAACAAGATGTCGATGATCTTTCAGGAGCCGATGACCTCGTTGAACCCGGCCTATACCATCGGCAACCAACTGACCGAGGCGTTGCGGCGCCATAAAAAGGTCAGCGCTGCCGAGGCCCGGGACCGGGCCATCTACCTGTTGGAAAAAGTCGGGATCACCGCGGCGGCCAGCCGCCTGACCCAGTATCCGCACCAATTGTCGGGTGGCCTGCGTCAGCGCGTGATGATCGCCATGGCCCTGATGTGCGGGCCGGAAATGATCATCGCCGACGAGCCGACGACGGCCCTCGATGTGACCATCCAGGCGCAGATCCTGCATCTGTTGGCCGATCTTCAGGACGAGTTCAACATGGGCATGATCCTGATCACCCATGACTTGGGTGTTGTCTCCCGCGTCGCCAACCGGGTCGCCGTCATGTACGCCGGCCAAGTGGTCGAAACCGGAACGGCGAAACAGGTGTTCGAGAACCCGACCCACCCCTACACGCAAGGCTTGCTCGAATGCATTCCCATTCCGGGCAAGACCAAGCGCGGCTCGCACCTGGGTTCGATCCCCGGCATCGTGCCGTCGCTGGTCGGTGAAATTCCGGGCTGCCATTTCGCGGATCGTTGTGTTCATGCCTTCGACGCCTGCCGGTCGGACCGGGTCGAACTGCGTGACGGGTTCGAACCCGGCCACGTCTATCGTTGCCTGCAAACGCCGGATCAGAGCGCGGCCAATTTGAAGAAGGGGGCCGCCTGAGATGTCCGATAATCAAGACTTCGTTCTCGAAGCCCGCGACGTGACGCGGACCTTTATGATCTCAGCCGGGTTCATGAAGGGCAAAAAGCCGCTGCGCGCCGTCAATGGGATCAACCTCCAGGTTCCGCGCGGCGAGGTGCTGGGCCTGGTCGGTGAATCCGGTTGCGGTAAATCGACCCTGGCCAAGATGCTGTTGGGCCTGTTGCCGCCGTCGAGCGGCGAGCTTTACGTCGATGGGACCCCGACCAGCCAGATGCAGCGCCTCGACATGGCCCGCAAGGTCCAGCCGATCTTTCAGGATCCGTATTCGTCCCTCAACCCGCGCAAGACCATCGGCGACATCATCTCGCTGCCGGTGCGGGTTCAGGGCAGCGCCGAAGCCAGCAGTGGCAAGGAACTGCGGATGCGGGTCGAGGAAAGCATGGAACTGGTCGGCCTGCCGCGCCGTCTGTACGGCAACTTCCCGAACCAGTTGTCGGGCGGGCAGCGTCAGCGCGTCGCCGTGGCGCGGGCCCTGATCAACCGGCCGGAGGTCGTGATCTGCGACGAGCCGACGTCGGCGCTCGACGTCTCGGTGCAATCGCAAATCCTCAATCTGCTGCAGGACCTGCGGGCGGAATTGAACCTGACCTATATCGTCATCAGCCATAACCTGGCGGTGGTCGAGCACATGGCGACCCGCGTGGCGGTCATGTATCTGGGCCGTTTGGTCGAGGTCGCGGATACGGATCAGTTGTTCGAAAATCCGATGCACCCCTATACCAAGGCCCTGCTGTCGTCGGTCCTGTCGCCCGATCCCAACCAGGGCGTGCCGGAGACGGGCCTGGGCGTCGCCTATCCCAACCCGGTCGACCCGCCGTCGGGCTGTACCTTTCATCCGCGCTGCGTCGAATGCATGTCGCATTGTTCCGTCGCCGCGCCGCGGACCATCCCCACCAAAACCGGCCTCGTCGAATGTCATCTTTACGACGAGGATCAGGGAAGGGGCAGAAAGGCTTCGTAATGTCGAACGCGCCAACCGCAGGGGATATCAAGGCAACGGCCGGTCTGGAACCGGTCGTTGCCGGTACCTCTGTGGTTCGCGTGTTTTCTGCTTACGCTCCGGCCCTGTGCCGCCGGACGCATGCCCTCGATCCGCCCACCCTTGATCCGCCCACATGGGCGTGATCGGGAGCGTTCCCCCTTCCTGCGTTTCCCGAATTTCGGAACCAGTCCGCCCTAGGGTCGGTTTCGAATAATGATGAGCAAGGCCGGAACGGGCCGTGCTCGCCCCTGCACACCACAGAAATAGAAAAGATCTCCCATCATGAGCCGCCAATCCGCCATCGACAGTGCCCTGACCCATTTCGACGATCCCGCCGGTTTCTTCGAAGACCTGAAAGCCCGCGTCGCCGTGAAAACGGAAAGCCAGAACCCGGAGCGCATTCCCGATTGCTACGAGTATCTGGAAAAGCAGATGAAGCCGAAGTTCGAGGACATGGGTTATGCCTGTCATATCTACGACAATCCGATCAAAGGCTGCGGGCCGGTCCTGCTGGCGACCCGTCACGAAGGCGACGGCCTGCCGACCATCCTAGGCTACGGCCACGGCGATACGGTTCTGGGTATGGAAGGCACTTGGCGCGACGGCCTTGATCCGTGGGTCCTGACCAAAGACGGCGACAAAGTTTATGGCCGCGGCACCGCCGACAACAAGGTTCAGCACTCGGTCCATATGGCGGCGCTGAAGGCCGTTCTGGACGAACGCGGCAGCCTAGGCTTCAACCACAAATTCATCATCGAAACGGGCGAGGAAAACGGCTCCAAGGGCCTGATCGATCTGGTCGCCGCTCACAAAGACGATTTCGCCGCCGATTGCTATTTCGCCTCGGACGGACCGCGCGTCAACATCAACCGCCCGAACCTGAGCCTGGGCAACCGTGGTTCGTTCAACTTCGATCTGGTCGTCGACCTGCGCGAGGGCGGTCACCATTCCGGGAACTGGGGTGGGCTGTTGGCCAACCCGGGGATCATCCTGGCCCATGCCATTTCGACCATCATCAACGAACACGGTAAAATCCTGGTGCCGGCGCTGCTGCCGCCGCCGATCAGCAATTCGGCCCGCGAACTGCTGGCCACGGTCGACCGTCAGTCGCCGCCGAACGGCCCGGAGATCGATGATTCCTGGGGCGAACCTGGCCTGACCCGGGCCGAGAAGGTCTATGGCTGGAACTCGTTCGAAGTTCTGGCGATGAAGACCGGCAACCCGGACAACCCGGTCAACGCCGTACCGCCCAAGGCGATCGCCAACTGTCAGCTGCGCTTCGTCGTCGGAACGGACGCCGACAATCTGCTCGCCAACCTGCAGAAGCATTTGGACGAAGCCGGTTTCGGTATGGTCAAGGTTCAGACCGCGTCGAGCGAGAACAACACCTTCTTCCCGGCCGCGCGGACCGATCCGGAACACCCCTGGGCCAAATGGATGCGTGCCGCCGTGACCCGCTCCACCGGCGAGGTTTGCGGTGTGCTGCCCAACTCGGGCGGGTCGATCTGCAACGACGTGTTCCAGGACGTTCTGCACATTCCGTTCGTGTGGATGCCGCTCAGCTACACCGGCTGCTCGCAACACGCGCCCAATGAACATATCCTGTGGCCGCTGACCCGCGAGGGCCTGGAATTGGTGACCGGCGTTTATTGGGACCTGGGCGACCCGGAAACCCGGTACGCCGCCTGATTTGGCTGCACCCGGCCCCGCCTGAAACGCGGTGGGGCCGGGACGCCGATTTAAGAAACGACAAGTCCGCGATCCGCGGGCAGGGATAAGGAAGCATCGAAATGACCCGTACGGCGGTGATCGAAAGCCTTGAGAAATATTTCGACGACGGTGGGTTTTGGACGGACCTGCAGCGTCGCGTCGCCATCAAGTCGTGCAGCCAGGACGAACCCTTCCGGCCCGAGCTGTATCGCTACCTGAACGAAGAGATGATCCCCTATCTGGCGGACATGGGCTTCGAAAGCGAGATTTATGAAAACCCCAAGCCGGGGGCGCAGCCGATTCTGGTTGCCCGCCGTCACGAGGGCGATGACCTGCCGACCATGATGACCTATGGCCATGGCGACGTGGTGCGCGGCTATGACGATCAATGGCGCGACGGCATCGGCCCCTGGGAAATGAAAAAGGAAGGCGAACGCTGGTACGGCCGGGGCACCGCCGACAACAAGGGCCAGCACACCATCAATCTGGCGGCGATGAAGGCCTGCATGGACGCCCGCGGCGGCAAGCTCGGCTACAATGTGGTTGCGCTGATCGAGACCGGGGAAGAAGCCGGATCGCAAGGCCTGCGCGAATTCTGCGCCGCTCATAAGGACCTGTTCAAAGCCGACGTGTTCATCGCCTCGGACGGGCCGCGCCTGACGGCTCCGCGGCCGACGGTCTATTTTGGATCGCGCGGCGTGTTCAACTTCACCATGACGCTGGACCTGCGCGACGGCGGCCATCATTCCGGCAACTGGGGCGGCCTGTTGGCCAACCCGGGTGTCGTCCTGGCCCATGCGATTTCGACCATCGTCGACGCCAAGGGCAAGATCCTGCTGGACGAATTGAAGCCCGAGCCGATTTCCAATTCGGTTCGCGCGGCGCTGGCAAAGCTCAAAGTCGGCGGCGGCGAGACCGATCCAGAGATCGACCCCGATTGGGGCGAGCCGGGCCTGACCGCAGAGGAAAAAGTGTTCGGTTGGAACACTTTCGAAATCCTGGCGTTCAAGACCGGCAATCCGGAAAATCCGGTCAATGCCGTGCCGCCCAAGGCCTTCGCCAAATGCCACATGCGGTTCGTCGCCGGTTTCGATCCGAGCGTCGTCCTGCCGGCATTGCGCAAGCACTTGGATGCCTTGGGCTTCCAGAATATCGAGCTGACCCCGGACCGCGAACTGATGGCCGCGACGCGGTTGGAGCCCGATACCCCTTGGGCAAAATGGGCGATTTCGTCCCTGACCGAAACGGCGGGCGAGGAGCCGGCGGTCCTGCCGAACCTGGGCGGCTCGCTGCCCAACGATTGCTTCGCCCATATCCTCGGCCTGCCGACGATCTGGGTGCCGCATAGCTATCCCGCTTGTTCCCAGCATGCGCCCAACGAACACATCCTGGAATCCGTCTCCCGCTCGGCCCTGCGCCTGATGGGCGGGTTGTTCTGGGACCTGGGCGAACCTGAAAACCGGCCCGCGCAATGACCGAGCCTTGCGATCTGTCCGCGGTAGACCTGCGGCGTCTCATCCGGGCCGGCGAACTGTCGCCGGTCGAACTGTTGGAAAGCTGCCTTAAGCGCATCGATCAGGTGAACGGCACCGTCAACGCCATCGTCGCCATGGATGCCGATGCCGCGATGGACCGGGCGCGCGAGATCGAAGCCGAGATCGCCGCCGGTAAGGACCCGGGCCCCCTGGCCGGGCTGCCGGTCGGGATCAAGGACCTGGCGGCGGTCAAGGGCCTGCGCACGACTTATGGCTCGCTGCTGTACAAGGACAACGTGCCGACCGCCGACGACGGGCAGGTCGCCCGCCTGCGTGATGCCGGGGCGATCATCCTGGCCAAGACCAACACGCCGGAATTCGGCTCGGGCGCCAACACCACCAACAAGGTCTATGGGGCCACGACCAATCCGTTCGATCCGGCGCGCACGCCGGGCGGGTCGTCCGGCGGTTCCGCCGCGGCCTTGGCCTGTTCCATGCTGCCGCTGGCGCAGGGCTCCGATTCCGGCGGCAGCCTGCGCGCGCCCGCGACCTGGTCCGGGGTGGTCGGTTTCCGTCCGCGCCCGGGCGCTGTCGCCAACGAAAGCCGCACCGTGCCCCTGACCTATTACGCGGTTCAGGGGCCGATGGGCCGCGACGTCGCCGATACGGCGTTGCTGTATTCCGCCCAGGCGGGCAGCGCTCATCCGGGCGACCCGATGGGGTTCCCCCTGTCGGCGGTCGATTTCGCCAAGCTGGCCCCGGCGGATTTGTCGGGCCTGCGGGTGGCGTTTTCCGAAGACCTGGGCTCGGCCCCGGTGGACGACGGGATCAAGCGCGTGTTTCGCGCCCGCTCGGCCAAGTTCCGCGACGTGTTTGCCCATGCGCGGGACGACCATCCGGACTTGAGCGGCGTGCGCGATGCCTTCTGGGTCTTGCGTTGCGTCTATTACATGGCGAACCACAAGGAACGGGTCGAAAAGCATCGCGACCTGTTGTCGCCCAACATCGTCATGAACACCGAAGCCGGCTACGACATGAGCCTGGCCGACGTGGCGGCGGCGGAAGTCGCCTGGGGCAAATGGTACAAGCGGTTCCAGGCTTTCATGGACGACGTCGACCTGTTGATCCTGCCGGGTAACGCTTATCCGCCTTATCGCCTGGACGACGGCGCGCCCAAGGAAATCAACGGCGCACCTTTGGAAAACTATATGGATGCCTCGTTGATCCGCTCGGCCCTGACCCTGACCGGCAATCCGGTCATCGCCGTGCCCTGCGGTTTGGACGAGACGGGCACCCCCTTCGGCTTCCAGATCGCGGGCAAACGCCACGGCGAAAAGGAATTGCTGTCGGCGGCCTTGGCCCTGGAAACCCTGTTTAAACAAGACCCGGAACTGGCGCGGCCCGTTCCCGACCTGGAGAAATTGAAATGACCGAGACGACGACGGCTCAAGACCTCTGCGATCTGACGGCGACCGACCTGCGCCGCATGATCGGCACCAAGCAAATCTCTCCGGTCGAATTGCTGGAAAGCTGCATCGCCCGGATCGAGGCCGTGGACCCGGCCGTCAACTGCATGGTCGGCCGTGCGTTCGATCGTGCGCGCGAGGAAGCCAAGGTCGCCGAACAGATGGTGCTGGACGGCGAAGACCTGGGCCTGTTGCACGGTCTGCCGATCGGCATCAAGGACCTGGAATCGACCGAAGGCGTGCGCACCACCTGGGGGTCGCTGATCTATAAGGACAACGTGCCGGAAGCGGACCAAGGTTCCGTCGCCGCCGTGCGGGCGGAAGGCGCGATCGTCGTCGGCAAGACCAACACCCCGGAATTCGGCGCCGGCGCCAATACCAAGAACCGCGTCTATGGCGCCACCGGCAATCCGTTCAATCCCGAGCTGACCTGCGCGGGGTCGTCCGGCGGCTCGGCCGTGGCCCTGGCCACCGGCATGGTGCCGATTGCGTCCGGCTCCGATTACGGCGGCAGCTTGCGCACCCCGTCGTCGTTCTGCGGCGTGGTCGGGTTCCGCCCGTCGATCGGCACGGTCCCGGCGGAAAGCCGCTCGGCGGCGCTGGTGCCCTGGTCTGTTCTGGGGCCGATGGGGCGCACGGTCCAAGACGCGCACCTGTTGTTGCAGGCGCAGGTCGATCACGACATCCGCGATCCGTTTTCCCATGCCGTCGATCCGCGTCTGTTCGGTGCGCTTGACGGATTGGACCTGGGCTCGATCCGGGCCGCGATCTCGACCGATCTGGGCTGCTGCCCCATCGACAACGGCATCCGCGCCACGTTCAAGGAACGCACGGACATGTTCCGCGGCGTCTTCGCCGAGGCCCAGGACCGCGACCCGGACATGGGCGACATGCATCGCCTGTTCGAAGTGTTCCGCGGCATCGCCTTCGTCGCGGCGCATCAGGAGAAGCTGGCCAACCACCGCGACCTGCTGGGCCCCAACGTGATCGACAATACCTCGCGCGGGTTGGAAATCACGGCCTCCGACACGGGCTGGGCTTTCGTCGAACAGGGCAAGGTGATGCGCAACTTCATCGACATGTTCCAAGAGGTCGATGTGCTGATCAGCCCCGCGACCTCGGTCTCGCCGTTCCCGCACGAACAGCTTTATATCGACGAAATCAACGGCGAGAAGCTACCGACCTACATGCGTTGGCTGGCGATCAGCTACGCCCCGACCATGGCCCTGGCCTGTTCCTGCGTCATTCCTTGCGGCGTCGATGACAAGGGTCTGCCGTTCGGTATTCAGATCATGGCGCCGCGCGGGTCGGACGCGTTGGTCCTGGCCGTCGCTCATGCCATGGAACAGTACTTCCAAGGCAACGAAGCGCTGCACCGTCCGATCCCGGACCTGAAGAAGTTGGGGGCGTGATCGAGCCATGTCCAAGCGCGTCCTGATTGCCGCGTTCAAACACGAGACCAATACCTTCTCGGTCCTGCCGACCGATTTGGCGGCCTACCAAGCGCGGGAATATTACCGCGACGCCGAGGTCGTGAAGAAAATGCGCGGCACCCGGACCGAGGTCGGCGCGGCGCTGGACGCCGGGCAACGGCATGGATGGACGATGTGTCATCCGATCTGCGCCAATGCCATGCCGTCGGGCCGGGTGACCAAGGACATGCACGACCATGTCGTCGACATCCTGGTCACGGCGTTGAAGAAAGACGGGCCGTTCGACGGCATCTACCTGTGCCTGCACGGGGCCATGGCCTGCGAACACGACGATGACGGCGAGGGCCGCCTGTTGCAGGCCTTGCGCGACGAGGTCGGGCCGGACATGCCCATCGCGGCGACGCTGGACCTGCATGCCAACGTCACCGACCGCATGGCGGACCTGACGAACATCCTGATCAGCTATCGGACCTATCCGCATGTCGACCAGTACGAGGTCGCGACCCAGGCCTGCGATCTGTTGCAGCGGGCCATGACCTGGGAGATCCATCCCAAGGTTCATGTCCGGCGGCGCGAGATGTTGGACGGGGCCGACCATGGCCGAACGACCCAGCCGGGTCCGATGACCGAGGCCCTGGATACGCTCGACAAGCTGTTGGCGACGACGCCCGGCACTTATAGCGGATCCGTCAACGCGGGCTTCCCGCGCGCCGATACCTACGACACGGGGCCGAGTTGCATCGTCGTCGGCGAAGGCAACGACCCGGCCCATGTCGCCATCGCTGACAAGGTGATGGAGCAGATCTGGCAGGACCGCCACCGCCTGACCGTGCGGATGTATTCCGTCGCCGAGGCCATGGCCCAGGTCAAGGAAGCCCTGGCCAAGGGCGTTCAGGCGCCGATCGTGATGAACGACTTCGCCGACAACCCCGGCGGCGGCGGGTATGGCGATGCCACCCGCCTGTTGGCCGGCATGATCGAGGCAGGTCTCACCGATGCCGCGTTCGGCGTGCTGTGCGATCCCGAGGCGGCGATGGCCTGCCGAAACGCGGGGCTGGGCACGTCTTTGAAACTGGACATCGGCGGCAAGGTCGATCCGGCCGTGCAGGGCGGCCCGCTCAGCGTATTCGGGACCGTCACGGCGATCACCGACGGCACCTTCGCCATGGAAGGGCCCATGACCAAGGGCGCGCATATCGACATGGGGCCGACGGCGGTGTTCAGTGTTGGCGGCGTGGATGTCGTGATCTCGTCGCGGCGGTATCAGAACTATGACCAGATGTTCTTTAAATCGGCGGGGATCGATCCGAAGAAGAAGAAGGTTCTGGGGGTCAAGTCGGCGCATCATTTCCGCGCGGCATATGGCCCGATTGCATCGCGTATTATCGTGGTTGATGGCGGCGGGGGGCTGACGTCCAACAACTTCAAGGAACTGCCGTACAAGAACGTGCGGCGACCGGTCTACCCGTTGGACTTGGAATAACCGTCCCGCATAAGCCTAGGAGTTTGCCCCCATGTCTCGTTCCACGCCCAAGCGTGTTTTGATTGCCGCATTCAAACACGAAACCAATACCTTTTCCGTCCTGCCGACGGACCTGAATGCCTATAAGGCACGGGGCTATTACCGCGACGACGAAGTGCCGCAGAAGATGCGCGGCACGGCGACGGAAATGGGTGCGGCCTTCGCCGCCGCCGACCGCCACGGCTGGTCCCTTTGCCATCCGCTCTATGCTAACGCCGTGCCCTCGGGCAAGGTGACCAAGGACATGCACGATCACGTCACCGAGGTCCTGGTCACGGCGATCAAGGAGCAAGGGCCGTTCGACGGTATTTATCTATGCCTGCACGGGGCCATGGCCTGCGATCATGATCAAGACGGCGAGGGCCGGTTGCTGCAGTCCCTGCGCGACGTGGTGGGCCCGGACCTGCCGATTGCGGTCACCTTGGACCTGCATGCCAACGTCACCGACCGCATGGCCGACCTTTGCGACATCATGGTCAGCTACAGGACCTACCCGCATATCGATCAGTTCGAAATCACGACCCAGGCCTGCGATCTGTTGCAGCGGACCATGGACGGCGAAATTCATCCGACCGTGCAGGTCCGCCGGGGCGACATGTTGGACGGCGCCGATTTCGGGCGAACGACCGAGCCGGGACCGATGACCGAGGCCTTGGCCGAGCTGGACAAACTGCTGGCGGCGACGCCCGGAACCTACAGCGGGTCGATCAATTCCGGTTTTCCCTGGGCGGATACTTACGATTCCGGCCCGACCTGCGTGGTTGTGGGCGAGGGCAAGAACCCGGCCTATGGCGAGATCGCGGACAAGATCATCGCCCAGCTTTGGGAAGACCGCCATCGCCTGACCATCACCACCTACACCGTCGCCGAAACCATGGCCCAGGTGAAGGATACCCTGGCCCAGGGCGTGGACGGTCCCATCGTGCTGAACGACTTCGCTGACAATCCGGGCGGCGGCGGCTATGCCGATGCGACGCGGCTGTTGGCCGGGATGATCGACGCGGGCCTGACCGATGCGGCATTCAGCGTGCTGTGCGATCCCGAAGCGGCGGCGGCTTGCCACGCGGCGGGCATCGGCGCGACCATCGATCTGGCCATCGGCGGCAAGGTCGACGCCACGGTGCAGGGCGGGCCGCTGACGTTGTCGGGCAAGGTGACGAACCTGACTGACGGAAAGTTCCAGATCGAAGGCCCGATGACCCGTGGCCTGCACATCGACATGGGGCCGACGGCGGTGTTTACCGTGGGCGGCGTCGATATCGTGATTTCGTCACGGCGGTTCCAGAACTACGACCAGATGTATTTCAAATCGGTCGGGATCGATCCGTTGAAGAAAAAGGTCCTGGCCGTCAAATCGGCGCACCACTTCCGCGCCGCCTATGCGCCCATCGCGTCCAAGATCATCGTGGTCGACGACGGCGGTGGATTGACGTCCTGCAACTTCAAGGACCTGCCGTTCAAGAACGTGCGCCGGCCGAATTATCCGCTCGATTTGGACTAAGCCGTCACGGCCCGAAAGGTCAGGTTGATCCGCGGGCCCATTGGCCGTTTGGTCTTGGGCACGCGGTGCCGCCAATCGAGCTGACTGCGTCCCGCCATGATCAGCAGGTCGCCGTGCCCGAGGGTCAGGCAATGCGCCTCGCCGCGCCGATCCTTGCGCCGCATCTGAAAGCGCCGGGCGGCCCCCAGGCTGACCGAGGCGACGACCGGGCAGGGGCCCAGTTCGGCCTCGTCGTCGGCGTGCCAATCCATGCTGTCGGCACCATCGCGGTACAGGTTGGCCAAAACGGTGTTGAAGGCGACGCCCGCCCGCGCCGCGCATTGGTCGCGCAGTGTCGCCAGCATCGGATGCCAAGTGGCGGCGGGCAGGGTCAAACCGGAATAGGTATAGGGCACGTCGCCCTGATAGGCGGTCAGGCGCGGTTGCGCGATACGCCGCCCGAACAGGGACAGATATTCCTGCCGCCAGGGAATCTCATCGTGCAGGCGGTTGAACAAATCGTCCGCGTCGGCGATGGCGGCGGGATAGAGGATGCTGT
>CAXGUG010000074.1:0-20290 GCA_964012715.1 uncultured Rhodospirillaceae bacterium
TCTCGCGGCATCGATCGATCGAGGCATCGACCAGACGCGTCAGCACCGCTTCTTCCGGATGGCGCGCATCGATTGAAAACAGAACCTGCCCCGGAATGGTATTCCGCGAATTGGGGCGGATCTGCATATGACCCGAGGTAATCATCGGCAACGGCGCCGCATTCATCTCGTAAACCAGCCGGCTCATGCCATCGATCATCCGCGCGGCCCCGACCATGGCATCCTTGCGCAGTGGCATCGGCAGGGTGCCGGCATGGCCTTCTTCACCCGTCACCGTTGCCGTGAAGCACCGCCGCGCCTGCGCACCGAGGACGACGCCGATCGGCACGCCTTCGTTCTCGAGGATAGGGCCTTGTTCAATATGGGCCTCGAAATAGGCCGCGACGGGAAAACCGCCGCACGGGATTTCGCCCGCATAACCGATCCGTGCCAACTCGCTGCCGAAGGTCGCATCACTGCCCTGGTCCGGCATGCTCAGGCCGTAGTCCAGATCATACAGACCGGCGAACACCGCCGAGGCCACCAACCCCGAGCGGAACCGCATGCCCTCTTCGTCCGACCAGTTGACCAGTTCCAACGGCGCCGTCGTTTGCACACCCGCGTCATTAAGGGCGCGGATGACCTCCAACCCCGCCAACACGCCATAGGCGCCATCAAACTTACCGCCCAGGGGTTGGGAATCCAGATGGCTGCCCATCATCACCGGCGCTGCGTCCGGGTCCGTCCCGGCCCGCCGAGCCAGGATATTGCCCATGTAATCGACGCGCACGTCCAGGCCCGCATCCCGGCACCATGTCACGAACAAATCGCGGCCTTGCTTATCCAGGTCCGTCAACGCCACGCGCCCGACCCCGCCGCCGGCGGTCGCACCGATGCTGCCCATCTCCATCAGGGAGGCCCACAAACGGTCCTTGTCGATTGTTACGGTCGTTGCCGTCATTTCCATTCTCCGGATTGGTCCGCCAGCCAGCGGCACAGTTTCAACAGTCGGGCGTCCTGACCCCAAGGGCAAATCAACTGCACGCCGATCGGCAAGCCATCGTCGCCCTTCAGCAGCGGCAGGCTGGCGGCGGGCGCCCCCATCAACGTCCAGTACCCGTTGAAGATCGCCGACCCGGTCCGGGCCAGGTCGCGCGGCGCCTGCCCCGGCGCCACAGGGGCAAGGATCGCATCGAACTCGGCAAAGAATCCGGCCAGGGCGTCCTGCATTTCCTCGGCCAGATAGAGCGCATCCAGATATTCCCGCGACGTGACCGGCAGGCCCCGTTCGACACGCGACCGGGTGATCGGGTCCAACCCATTCTTGTCACGCTCATAGTACGGCCCCAGGGATTGCCCAACCGAGCCGTTCATGATCATCGAATGGCATTCGGCGGCCCCTTCGAACACAGGCGGCAGCTCCCGCTCTGTGATGACCGCCCCCAACTGTCGGGCCAAGTCCTCGATGCCGCGTTGCATATCGGCATCGCCCTGCCCCCAGACCGGGCCGCGCACGAACGCGATTTTCGGCGGGGCCGTAACCGGGTCGGCGTCTCCCAGGCGAATATGGCCGCGCATGTCCTTGTCGGCGGGATCGCGCTGCATCAACACCCCGGCGGCCAAGGCAATATCTTCAGGCGAACGGGCAAAAATCCCGGGATGATCCAAGCGGCGCGATAGCGGCGACATCCCCGCCCGGGAGATGGTCCCGAACGTCGGCTTCAATCCGTATACTCCGTTGTAGGACGCAGGGCGCAGCATCGAGCCGCCGGTTTGCGATCCGATCGCCAAAGGCACCATGAAATCCGCCACCGAGGCGGCGGAACCGGAGGACGACCCACCCGGCGTGCACTCCGGGTCGTGCGGGTTACGAGTTTTCCCCGGGGCCGACAGCGCGAATTCGGTCGTCACGCATTTTCCCATGATCACGGCCCCGGCCTCGCGCAGCAGGCGCACCAGGGTCGCGTCCGCATCCGGCCGACGACCGGCGCAAAGTTTCGAGCCGTTCTCGGTCGGCTGATCCGCCGTGTCGATGATGTCCTTGATTCCGACCGGCAGGCCGTTCAGGGCCCCGCCGGTACCGGACCGACGGCGTTCGTCGGCGGCATCGGCCTGCGCCAGCGCCAGGTTCGGGTCCAGATAGGCCCAGGCCTGAACGGCGTCTTCGCGGGCGGAAATGCGTTCCAGGCAGGATTCGACCAGATCGCGGGAAGAAATGCTGCCCGCGGTCATGCGGGCCGATGCCTCAACGGCAGTCAGACGATGTAGATCCATTGTTATTCGCCAGAAGGCACGACGGCGCCTTGTAGACTCCTCTTTCCTTGTAGTACCGGGCCGCACCGGGGCAGTACGGGATCGAAACGCCCTGATTATGGGTTTCGAGGGTCAGATTCTTGCCCTTGGCATGCCCATTGTTCAACAGATGCGGTGCCTGCATGTTTCCATACAGTCCCTTGACCACGCCATAGTGCAGGTCTTCGGGAAGGTTGCGGCGCGACACCCACAAGGCCGACACGGAAACCGTATCGACGGCCTTGGGATTGCCGCGATAGGTGTTCGCGGGGATAGCATCGGCGGAATAGAACGGGGCCTTGGCGATCAAGGCGTCGCGTTCCTTACCCTGAACCGGGATCAGAACCATGCCGGTGGAATTGGCCATATCCACGATCCCGTCGTTGGGATACCCCGAAACATCGATAAACGCGTCCAAATGACCGTCGCGGATCAGCTCCGTCGCCGTTTTCGACTTTACGTATTCCGGGTTGAAATCGGTCTTTTCCTCCAGTCCGTAGGCACCTAGGACCAAGCGCGCACCGACCAAAACCCCCGACGCGGGCAGCCCGATGGAAACCCGTTTGCCACGCAAATCACCGACGGATTTGATGTCGCGGCCCTTACCGGCGACCACATGGACGTGTTCCGGATAAAGGCTGGACAGGACGCAGAGCTTCTTGACCGTCTTAACGTCCTTGAACGGCCCGGTGCCCGTATATGCCCAATAGGTTACATCGGATTGGACAAAGGCGGATTCGACTAAATCCGTATCCAGGGAGAACACGTTGGCGACCGAGCCGTGCGTCGATTGCGCGAAGGCGACCAACCCCTCCATCCCGCAATTGCCGCCCTTGGCGCAGCTACGCGCGCCGGGAGGATTGGAAATGACGTTGGCAAGCAACCCCGCCATGGGGAAATAGGTTCCGCCGGCGGCGCCACTGGCAATCCGGAAGAACAGCATCTTCTGGGCTTCGGCCTTGTCCGACACCGCCCAGGCCGTCAGCACGCCCCCGGCCACGGCGACGATAGCCGCCAAACCGCAGATCACGCGCCGGATTGCTTTCCGTGCCCGCATAACCTTGTCTCCCTTCACCAAGACCACCTTCTTTCAACCCGTCAACGCAACCGCACGATGCATTTCACCCCTGACGAAAAAGACAGCCATTGTATACATTGGTATTGTATACACGCCCTCGGATCATCCAAAAAAACACGGCACGGCGCCGATCTCGCCGATCCGGCCCCGCCTACATCAGGGAAGAAAGCAAGCAGGCCATGAACGACCAGTCGCTGACCATCGACCTCACGCGAGCGGAAACCTTTCGTCATTGGACACCGGTCACCCTCCGTTTTTCCGACCAGGACAGCATGGGCCATATCAACAACGTTTCCTATGCCGCATTTATCGAAGCGGGCCGAAACGCCTATGTGACCCAGTATCTGAAGCCGGAAACCCACCCGGGGATCGATTTCGTCTTGGCCCGCGTCCTGATCGATTACCGCGCCGAAATGCACTACCCGGGCACGGTCGACGTCGGCACCT
This sequence comes from uncultured Rhodospirillaceae bacterium, assembly GCA_964012715.1. Classification (GTDB taxonomy): domain Bacteria; phylum Pseudomonadota; class Alphaproteobacteria; order Rhodospirillales; family Casp-alpha2; genus UBA1479. The sequence goes on from CAXGUG010000074.1 coordinate 3,797, forward strand.
GCATCAAGCGGATCGGCAATTCCTCGATCACCATCGGAACCGGCGTGTTCCTGGATGGCAAACTTTACGCCAACGCCGAAAGCACGAACGTGTTCATCGATCTGGGCACCCGTAAATCCTGTCCTGTTCCCACCGATATTCGGGAGGAACTGCAACGCCAACTGGAGGAGGCCGCGGCTTCATAATGAGCGAGCGCGAAGAATCCCTGGAACAGGTCTCGCGCGGCGAATACGTACACGCCCGCCTGCGCGACGCCATCAAGGCCGGCCGCTATCCGCCCGGCACCCGTATCCGCGAAACCGAAGTCGCCGACTGGCTGGGCGTCAGCCGCACGCCGGTGCGCGAAGCCATGCGGCGGCTGCAGGCCGACGGCCTGCTGGTGTTCGAACCCTGGCGCGGCGTGGTCGTCGCCGAATTGGACCAGCAGCAGATCGTCGAATTCTACGCCATGCGGCGGGTGCTCGACGGCGCGGCGGCGCGCCTTGCGGCGCAGCACGCCTCGGTGCCGGAACTGGCCTATATGGAAGATTGTCTGAACTCGGCCTCGCCGGAAACCAACGACCCCGTGAAGATGGCCGACGCCAACCGCAAATTCCACGACGCCCTGTTCCAGGCCGCCCACAACCGCTACCTGCTGAAATCGGCGGCGGCTTTGTCCGACGCTCTGGCCCTGCTCAGGGGCACGACGTATTCCTTTCCCGATCGCGCCGCTGCCGCCCATGAGGAACACATGGCGCTGATGGAAGCGATCCGCGCCCGCGAGCCGGAAAAGGCCGAGCGCCTGGCCCGCAAGCACATCGCCCGGGCCGAAAAGGCGCGCCTGAAACTGTTGGGGGATCAACGCGACGTCAAACGATCAGAGGACAAGACTACATGACCTACTTCCCGCCTGCCGACCAACCCTGGGAAAAGGTCGCCCCCGCCGACGCCGGACTGAACCCTGATCGCCTGAAAGACGCCGTTACCTTCGCCGAGAACGCGGAAAGCAAATGGCCGCGCGACCTGGACAAGGCAGAGTTCCTACCCTCGCTGACCCAGGACGAACCTGCCCCCTGGAACGAAATCCTCGGCCCCGTCGCCGCCCGGGGCGGCCCCGCGGGGCTGTTCATCCGCGGCGGGCGGATCGCGGCCCAATGGGGTGATCCGGCGCGCGCCGATATGACCTTTTCCATCGCCAAAAGCTACCTGTCGATCCTGGCCGGCCTAGCGGTCGGCGAAGGCCTGATTTCCGACCTGGACGACACCGTCGCCGGATACGTCGATGGCGACTGGTTTTCCTCGCAACAGAATGCCTCGATCACCTGGCGGCACCTGCTGCAGCAGACCAGCGAATGGCAGGGCACGCTGTTCGACAAGCCGGACCAGGTCGACCATTTCCGGGTCATCGGCGCGGACGGCGACAATTCCCGCAAAGGGCAAAAGCGCGATCTGTCCGCGCCCGGCACCTATTGGGAATACAACGACGTCCGGGTCAACGTCCTGTCCCTGGCTTTGCTTCACGTCTTCCGCCACCCCCTGGCCGAGGTCCTGCGCGATTCCGTGATGGCGCCGATCGGCGCGTCGGATACCTGGCGCTGGGTCGGATATCGTAATTCCAACGTGCTGATCGACGGCGTGGAAATGCCCTCGGTCCCCGGCGGCACCCATTGGGGCGGCGGCATGCAGATTTCGTCCCTCGACCACGCCCGGTTCGGGATGATGATCAAACATGACGGCGTCTGGGACGGCCATCGCATCCTGCCCGAAGGCTGGGTCGATGCCTTGCGCGCGCCCTGCCCGCTGAACCCGGTCTATGGCTTCCTGTGGTGGCTGAACACCGACCGCAAACAGTACCCGTCGGCCCCGGAAACCAGCTTCTTCGCCCTTGGCGCCGGATCGAACCTGATCTGGATCGACCAGGAGCAGGATATTCTGGCCGTGTTCCGTTGGGTCGATCAGGGCTCCATGGACGCCCTGATTTCGGGCTTCATGGCCGCGATGGAATAATCGCCGCGCTGCCACGCGGAATTGCCCCGCCCGGCGCGGGGCGCTATAGCAAAAGAAACAAAAATCGGGAGGACAGCATGAAATATTCCCTGGGCGACAAACGGGTGCAGACGGACGGCGACAATTACTGGATCGCCCCCAATGCCGCCGTGATCGGCGACGTCGTTCTGAAAAAGGATGCAAGCGTCTGGTTCGGCGCGACCATCCGCGGCGACAACGACACCATCACCATCGGCGAGGGCAGCCAGATTCAAGACGGCAGCGTGCTGCATACGGACCCGGGCTATCCCCTGACCATCGGCGCCCATTGCACGATCGCCCATATGGTCATGCTGCACGGCTGCACCATCGGTGACGGCACGATGATCGGCATCGGCGCGGTCGTCCTGAACGGCGCCAAGATCGGCAAGAACTGCATCATCGGCGGCAAGGCATTGATCGGCGAAGGGAAGGAAATTCCCGACAATTCCCTGGTCATGGGCATCCCCGGCAAGATCATCAAGGAAGTCAGCGACGCCCAAAAGGAAATGCTCGCCTATATTCCGCCCCACTATGTGGAACGCTGGAAGCGCTACAAGACAGAGATGAAACCTCAGGACTGAGCTCCCTCCGCCCACCGAAATCCATTCGACTTTTCTCAATAGACTGCGAAGGCCGTCACCATGGACCTGCCCATCGATCATTTCTTCCGCGCCGCAGAAAAGGCGCCCGACCGCATCGCCATCAAGGACGGTGATTTCACCCTGACCCACGGCGAACTGGCCGCGCGCGTCAATGCCATGGCCGCGGCCCTTCAGGACATCGACCCGACGCCGCAAAGCCGGGTCGGCATCTGCGGCTACAACACGGTCGAACATTTGACCGCGTTCCTGGGCACGCTGGCTTCGGGCAAGACCTGGGTTCCCCTGAACCCACGCAACGGCGAGGAAGAACTGTCGCGCATGGTCGAAACGACCGCGCCGTCGATCATCGTCTCCGACGCCAACTGCCTGGGCCGGTTCGACCCGGGTTCGGCGACCGTGGTGCGCGGCCAGCCGCTCGGCGGCCCGGAGCACGCCTGCGGCGGGGACCTGAACGTTGCCGCCATGATGGCCGACTTCGCCGGCAAGATGCCGAAGCGCCACGAACTGGCCCCGGACGACGTCCAGGCCATTAAGTTCACCGGCGGCTCGTCCGGACGGCCCAAGGGCGTACAGCAGACCTATCGCGTGTGGCACACCTGCATCGACCTGATGATCCGCTCGTTCGAACTGGACCAGGATGACCGCAACCTGCTGGCCGCCCCGATGACCCATGGCACCGGAACCCTGTTGGTCCCGGTCCTGGCGCAAGGCGGCATGCATGTGTTCATGCCGCAGCCGGCGCGCCCCGCCTTGATCACCGACGCGATCGAAACCGACCGGGCGACCACCGTGTTCCTGCCGCCGACCGTAATCTACATGATGATGGCCGAAGAGGACTTGTCGAAGCGTGATTTCAAATCACTGAAGCACGTCATCATCGGCGGCGCGGCGATGCGCGCGACGGAGATCAAGCGCGGCCTGCCGCTGTTCAACAACGCGCTGGAAACCTGCTACGGCCAGACCGAGGTGCCGCAGATCGTCACCGTGATGCGGGCCCGCGATTGGATCGACAACGACCATCGCCTGTCGTCTTGCGGCCATGCCACGGACCGCTGCGATGTGCGCGTCATCGACAAGGACGGTAACTTCCTGCCGACCGGCCAGGCCGGCGAGATCGTCATCAAGTCCGAGCTGATGATGAAGGGCTACCTCGACATGCCGGAAGCCACCGCCGAGACCATCAAGGACGGCTGGCTCTATACCGGAGACGTCGCCGAGATCGAAGAAGACGGCTTTATCTATATCAAGGATCGCATCCGCGACATGATCGTGACCGGCGGGTTCAACGTCTTCCCGTCCGATGTAGAGGCGGTGTTGGGCCAGCATCCTTCGGTCAAGGAATGCGTCGTATTCGGCTTGCCCGACGACAAATGGGGCGAGGCCGTGCAGGCCGCCGTCGAGGTCCATGCGGGCCAGCCTGCCGACGAAGCCGACATCATCCAATACGTCAAATCGCGGCTTGATTCCGTGAAGGCGCCGAAGCGCGTGCACTTCGTCAACGAGCTGCCGCGCAGCCCGGTCGGTAAAGTCCTGCGCCGCGAAGCCAAAGCCCAATTCCAGGAGTCCTGATCCCATGTCCGAGAAGAAACATCCGACCCAGAAACTGGCGACACACTCGCTGACAGCCCTCTACTACCGGGATCAGAACCTGGTCACCGAAATGATGGGCAAGATGACCTTCACCGAGGCGATGATCCGCCACATCCTGAACCGCGAGCCGTCGGCCGCCGACGTCGCGATCATCGATGCCGTGCTGCTGGCCCTGATGGAACATGGCCTGACCCCCAGCGCCGTCGCCACGCGCCTGACCTATCATTCCGCGCCCGAGGCCCTTCAGGCCGCTGTCGCCGCCGGGATCATGAACGTCGGCTCGACCTTCGTCGGCACCATGGAGAACTGCTCCAAACTGCTGCGCGAGATGGTCGAAGGCGACGAAGATCTGGAAACCGCCGCGACGCGTATCGTCGCCGAACACAAGGCCGCCCGTAAATACATGCCGGGCTTCGGCCATCACCTGCACAAGCCGGACGATCCGCGCACGCCGAAACTGTTCGAGATCGCCCGCGCCAACGGCGTCAAAGGCGACTACATCCACGCGATCGAGGTCCTGAGCAAAGCCGTCGACGCGGCGGCCGGCAAGCATATGACCATCAACGCCACCGGCGGTACGGCGGCCGTTCTGTCGGAAATCGGCATCTCGCCCGAAATCATGCGCGGCTTTGCGGTAATCGCCCGCGCCGCCGGCTTGGTCGCCCATATCGCCGAAGAACGCGAAGTTCCGACCGCGCGGTTCATCTGGGACACGGTGGAGGAAGAAATCCCCTATGCGGGTAATGCAAAGGTAGATCACGACCATTGAGGGGTGTCGGACGCGGAGTCGGTCTGACTTTTAGAACTTTCGTCTAGATAACATAGACGTATGCAGCGTGCTAATTTCCGGGCGAATCGTGGCGGCACCAAGCCGCCACAAATTGGCCGCATAAAAAGGCGAAGTTCAATCGACCGAGAATAAGGAGCCGCTCCCCCTATGCCCAAATTGTCCGAAAAACCGCATCCCAACCGCATGCCGCCCGGCGTGCCGCATCCGGTCGACATCCATGTTGGCGGACGGGTTCGCGAACAGCGGAAGCTCAAAGGAATGAGCCAAGGAGAATTGGGGGACTCCCTGGGCCTGACGTTCCAGCAAATTCAGAAATATGAGCGGGGCGCCAACCGCATCGGCGCCAGCCGTCTGTTTCAGTTGAGCCAGATCCTGGGCGTTCCCGTTGCCTACTTCTTCGACGCCATGCCGACCGACGTCGAGATGTCGCAGGATAACTTCGACCTGGACGTGACCTTTTCCGAAGACCCGCGCGATTCCTCGGATGTCATGGGGTCGAGCGAAACGACGGAACTGGTCACGGCGTATTACGCCATCGACAATCCGCGCAAGCGCCGCGCCGTGCACGATCTGATCGCGTCCCTGTCCAAAGCCGACTGGGACTGATTTTCGCGCTTTGTGGTGTTTTGGCCGGACAAGGACCCGGTCAGCCCTTGGGAGAACCCGCCCCGCCAACCGGTCCTGCGTGAACCGCAGAAAGACCGGTGACGGGGCGTTTTTATGGGTTGATCAGGTCAGCGTCTCGAACAGACGGATCATCAACCGGCAACGGGGAACCATGGAGTCATAATAAATGAACTCCTTGTGGGAATGGGCCCCGGCCCCATCGGCACCCAGACCGTCCAACGTGGGGATACCCAATGCGCCCGCGAAGTTGCCGTCGGAACCACCACCGGTTTTCAGGTCTTGAAGCTCGAATCCGATTTCCGCCGCCAGGCCTTTGGCGTGCTCAAACAGCTCGGTAATCACTTCGTTCTTTTCATAGGGCGGACGGTCAATGCCGCCTTCGATCGTGATCGTGCAGTCGGGATCGACAGGCGTCAGGCCTTCGATCTTCGCCATGACCTCGTTCGCGACGTCCATGTTGGGCACGCGGGAGTCGACGGAAATGGTGCATTTGGCCGGAACGACGTTGGTCAAGGTGCCGCCGTTGATCAAACCAACGGAAACGGTCAGGCCACGCTCGTAATCGGTCAGGGCTTCCAGCGCCAAAACCTGATGGGCCATTTCCTTAATTGCGTTGCGTCCGTCCATATGGCGCGTCCCGGCATGGGACGGACGGCCGGTCACGGTTACTTCGTACTGCAGGCGGCCGTTGCGCGCGGTCACGATCTTGCCGCCTTCGCGGGCCGGTTCCGTAACCAGAACGTACTTGGCCTTTTTCGATTCCTCGATAATGCGCTCGCGCGAGGTCGGGCTGCCGACTTCTTCGTCGGGGACGTACATGAAGGTAATGGGCAACGGCGTTTCCTGACCGGTGCGAACCAAATGGCGCAACGCGTGCTGGGCGATATAGGCGCCGGACTTCATATCGACGATGCCGGGCCCATAGACCTTGCCGTCTTCTTGGCGGATCTTCAGGACGTCATCGATCGAGCCCTTCATCTGGGCCGTGTCCAGGTGCGACATGACCAAGATACCCGGGCCGTCGCCGCCCCAGGGCGTGCGGGTGATCAGGATATCGCCGAAGCCGTCGCGGCCGGGAATACGTTCGATCTGCATGCCCAATTCGCGATGGGCTTTTTCGGCCAGGTCGACGACGCGGCTGACGGCTTCACCGTCATGAGACGGGCTTTCAATACGGACCCATTCCAGAATACCGGAAAGGATTTCTTCGGCGTCGAGCGCCGGTTCATTTGAGGCAGGAGTTATATTGTTCATGATTTAGGTCATTCCTGATTGGGAGGCCTGATTGGCAGGATGGAATGCCTAAGCTTAATCTCTTGTCGCGACGCGGCGATAGTACCAGCCGTCGCGAAGCGATCACGCCTGTTCGACTTGATCGATACAAGCCAATATTTGAGTGACCTGCCCGTCATCAGGCCCAAGCGGGAAGAAACCACGCTCGCGCCGCTTGTACGAATACTCATCGACCATCCCGGCTGCGAGCATGACCGGCATCTTCAACGTGGCGACGCGGGAGCAAGCCGCGATCAACGGCATCGGCTCGAACGGCCAGGGAACTTCGTCGATGCAGCGCCCGGTCGGGTCGGCAGGGCTCATCGCACTTCGCCCCTCGACCAGCCAGGTTCCGCAAAAGCGGTAGCGGAAACGCGTCTCTTCAGGGTCACCCGCGCCGTTTTCAACGTCCAAAACAGCTACGAACGGCGCCACGTCATACAGGTCCATCAACGAAATATCGGACCAACTCGGAAAGCGACGCTCCGCGCGCTGTTCGACCCAATAATCGAGAACCCGTTTAATCCGGGAGCTGCCAATGCCCGCAATCGACGGCGCTTGCGGCGCTCCCTCTCCCCCGTGTTCGCTTGACGGCACACCCTTGGCCCTGACTGCTATTGTGTTCAGACCGTCCCCCGAACGGCGCAAGGATTTCAACACATATCGATCTATTCCGTCAAATTCATCCATGCCCTAATAGCGTAGGCTGTAGCCTGAAAACGCATGAAATTCTAATATGTTATCAAATAACCGCAGTTTTCCTGGATTTACCCAAGGGAGGAAAAGCAACTGATATGAATTTTAGAGACGCCTCACACGAAGACCTCGATCCAATTGTCGCATTACTGGCCGACGATACCCTCGGCCAAACCAGGGAAAGGTACGATTCGCCCCTTCCCGACTGCTACGAAGATGCCTTTCAGGCCATTCAGGCGGACCCGAATTCGCGCTTGTTGGTCGCCACGGATGATGCCGGCGTCATCGGCTGTCTTCAGATCACGATGATTCCCAATCTCAGCCACCAAGGCGGCTGGCGCGCGCTGATCGAGGGCGTGCGCGTCGCGCCCCGCGCCCAAGGCCAGGGGATCGGACGCGCAATGTTCGAGCACGCCATCGAACTGGCCAAGGCAAAGGGCTGCCGGATGGTTCAGCTAACCACGGACCGGGCACGGCCGGACGCCCTGGCGTTTTACGAAAGCCTGGGCTTCACCCATTCCCACGCCGGGATGAAACTGGCCCTGGGCGGAAATTAACCGCCCCAGGGTCCCATTGCGCCGCGTCAGTCGTCCAAAATCCAGGTCCGAACCTCTTTCGAGGCGACCCAGGGCATCACCAGCGCGTCAAACGACTTGAAGTGCGGCATCGCCTTATGAGCAACGAAGGCCGCCTCATCGTCATATATTTCGTAGAGGAACGTAATCGCGGGGTTTTTCGGGTCGCGGCAGACGTCAAATCGCTGACACCCCGGCTCCAGATCGAGAGAGGCCTGCGCGTTCTCCATCATGGCCGGGGCGAAGTCTTCGATGTGCTCCGGTTTGACGACAAATGTGACGGTGACGACGAACATGGTGGAAATCCTTGTTTTCTTCTCAGGTCGGCGCATTCGGCCCGTTGCGGACCGGCTGCGACATCTTGTTACAAAATTCCAAACGCAGCCGCTACGAAACTTGCTAAATTCATTTCTAATGATCGACGACAGAGACTTGGGGGTTTGGGCGTCTTCATCGGGCTGATCGCCGATAACGCAGCGCCGCTCGATCGCCACAAACACCCGCGAGAACACGAACCATGAAACTGCGTACACAGATTATCTTTCTTGCCGCGCTGGCAGTTGCATTGACCGGCGGCTGGTACGCCTGGAGCAGTGCCGCCGATGTAAAGACCGCGAAACCCGCGGCCCGCGGTTCGGGCAGCGGCACGCGCGTTCTGGTCGAACCCGCGAACGCAACCCCGGACAAGGTCGTCGTCCGCGCCATCGGCACGGGCGAGGCCCGGCGCTCGGCCACGATTTATTCCAAGTCTGCCGGCGAAGTCGTCGCCGTCGCCTTCCGTAGCCAGGATCGCGTCAAGGCTGGCCAGGAGCTGTTGCGCCTGGATGACAGCCATCAACAGATTGCCGTCCGCCTGGCCAAGGTCGAGGTTAAGGACGCGACCCGTCAACTGCATCGTCTGGAAAAACTGGCCCCGTCCGGCACCGCGTCTCAGGCCCGCCTGGAAACCGCGCAAACCGCCCTGGAAACCGCAAACCTGCGCCTGGATCAGGCAGAGCAGGACCTGGATGACCGGGTCGTCTACGCCCCGTTCGACGGTGTCGTCGGTCTGACCGACATCGAACGCGGCGACCGCATCACCACCAGCACCCAAATCACCACCCTGGATGACCGCTCTGAAATCCTGGTCGAATTCGATCTGCCCGAAGAATACGCCGGGCGGCTGAAGGTCGGCGACCCAGTCAGCGTTCGCCCCTGGACCATGCCCGACCAACGGTTCGCCGGGACGATCTCGCAGCTCGGCAGCCGGATCGACGTCGTCAGCCGCACCCTGCGGGTCGAAGCCACCATCCCCAATACCGAAGACGTGATCCGCCCAGGCACCTCGTTCGAGGTCGAATTGACCTTTACCGGCAAACCCTATCCGAGTGTGCGCGAAGTCGCCGTGTTGTGGAGCCGCGACGGCGCCTATCTGTGGCGCGCCGTCAGCAAGACCGGTAAGGACGGCAAGGCCCAGGATCGCGCTGAGAAGGTCTTCGTCTCCATCGTCCGCCGCGACCGGGGCCGTATCCTGGTCGACGGCCCGGTCAACGCCGACGACCGCATCATCGTCGAAGGGGTGCAAAGCCTGCGCCCCAACCAGAAGGTCGAGGCCATTCCCTTCGCCTCTTTCTCGCCCGAAGAAGCCGCCGCCGAAAAGCCGAAAAAGAAAAAGGCGACGCAATAGATGAGCCGCTTTTCGGACCTGCCATCGCTATCCGTTCGCCGCCCGACGCTTGTCGTCGTCATGAACCTGTTGATCGTGATCGCCGGTTTGGCGGCGATCATGGGGGTAGAGGTTCGCGAGCTGCCTGACGTCGACCGGCCCATCGTGACCGTGCGAGCCTTTTTCGACGGCGCGTCACCGGAAACCATGGACGCCGAGGTCACCAGCGTGCTGGAAAGCGCGGTCGCCCGCGTGTCCGGCGTGGTCCGCATCGAAGCGGCGAGCGAGGAAAACAACTGCCGCGTCCGCGCCGAATTCTCGCCCGACATGGATCTGGACGTCGCCGCCAATGATATCCGCGAAGCGGTCGCCGGGGTCGAACGACGCCTGCCCGAAGGGGTCGAAGATATTACGGTCGTCAAGGCCGACGCCGACTCTCAACCGATCATCCGCCTGGCCCTGGTTTCGAGCAAACTATCGCAGGAAGACCTGACCCGGATCGCCGAAGACGACGTCTCGCCCGAATTCCTGTCGATCAACGGGGTCGCCTCGGTCGACCTGTTCGGCGATCAGGAACAGGTGCTGCGCATCGTCGCCGACCCGATGAAACTGGCCCGCTACGGCCTGTCCATCGACGACGTCGCCAAAGTTCTGCGCTCGACCCGCCTGGACGTGCCCGCCGGCAGCTTCAAATCCGACGACCAAATGCTGTTGGTCCGTGCCGACGCCTCCGTCTGGGAACCGGAAAAAGTCGAAGACCTTGAACTGCGCAAGGACGTCCGCCTGGGCGACGTGGCGCAGGCTTTCTATGGCCCGGCCGAGGCCGAGGCCTATTCCCTGCTCAACGGCTCGAAAGTCGTGGGGATGGGTATTGTCCGCCGCGCGCAGTCCAACACCATTGCCATTTCCGATGCGGTCAATCTGGCGGTCGAGCGCCTGAACAAGCAGCTCAAGGACGTAAAACTGGTCAAGATTTCCGACGATGCGGAATTTATCCGCTCGTCGGTCAACGAAGTCGTCAGCAGCCTGCTAATCGCCATCGCCGTCGTCGTTGCCGTGATCTTCCTGTTCATGGGCGGCATCCGACCGACCCTGATCCCGACCGTCGCCATTCCCATCGCCATCATCGGCTGCGTCGGCGCGATCTATCTGATGGGCTTTTCCGTCAATATTCTGACCTTGCTGGCGATGGTTCTGGCCACCGGCATGATCGTCGACGACGCCATCGTTGTGCTGGAAAACATTCAGCGCCACCGAACCCTCGGCATGAAATCATATGCCGCCGCCGTCAACGGCACGCGGCAGGTGTTCTTCGCCGTCCTGGCCACGACCGCGACGCTGATTTCCGTGTTCCTGCCGATTGCCTTCCTGCCCTCGACGGCGGGCAAGCTGTTTACCGAGTTCGGTTTCGTCCTGGCCGTGGCGGTGGCGATTTCGTCGTTCGTGTCCCTGTCGCTGGTGCCGATGCTGGCATCGCGCCTACCGGACCGGGGCGACGCCGGGCCAACCAAGCCGCCGCAGGTGTTGATCGACTTCGGCCAGCGGATCAACGCTCTTTACGCCCGGATGTTGGAATTCACCCTGAACGCCCGCGTCCTGATCCTGGGCGGCACCGCGATGTTGGCCGCGACGGCGCTGCTGGTCTATCCGACGATCAAGACCGAACTGCTGCCGCGCGAAGATCGCGGCGCCATCATCGTGATGATGCAGGGCCCCGACGGCGTCGGACTGGATTACATGGACCGCCAGTCGGTCCAGGCCGAAGCCCTGTTGCAGAAGTTGGTCGACAACGGCGAGGCGGAAAGCGTGTTCGCCATCGTCGGCCGTTGGGACCCGAACCGCGTTTACCTGATCGCGCCGCTGAAGCCCTGGGGCGAGCGCAAACGCAGCCAGCAACAGATTGCCAAGGAACTGGCGCCGTCCCTACGCCAAATTCCGGGCTCGACCGCGCATATCCGCACCCCGAACAGCCTGAACCTGCGCCGCGCGGGCGGCAGTGTCGAATTCGTCCTGACCGGCAGCAACTATCGCGACATCGCGGCGGCGGCGTTCGATTTCATGAACGTCATGCGCGAACGCCTGCCCCGGCTGGAAGACCCCGAAGTCGAATTCCAACAGACGCAGCCCCAACTGTCGGTCAAGGTCGACCGCCGCCGGGCCGAGGACCTGGGCGTTCAGGTCGAAGGTATCGTCGACACCCTGCGCGCCATGGTCGCCGGGTTCGAGGTAGCCGAACTGAACGTCAACGACCGGTCGATCCCGGTGATGCTGGAATCCGCCGCCGGGGCGATCAACGATCCGACGGACCTGTATAACCTCTACGTTCCGACCGGCACCGGGCGGCTCGTTCCCCTGTCGTCATTCGTGACCCTGGAAGAAGTCGGCACCGCCGCCGAGTTGGACCGCTCCGGCCAAAAGCGCGCGGTCGAGATCGAGGCCGTATTGCCGCAGGACATGTCCCTTCAGGAAGCGATCGACGGCCTGCAGGCGGTCGCCGATGAAACCCTGCCCCCCGGCATCAGCCTGCGCTTCATCAACGAAGCCGCGACCCTGCAGGACACCAGCAACGAAGTCGCCCTGACCTTCGCCTTTGCAGTGCTGGTCGTGCTGCTGGTTCTGGCGGCGCAGTTCGAAAGCCTGGTCAGCGCCATGGTCATCATCCTGACCGTGCCGTTCGGCCTGGCGGCGGCGGTGTTCGCCCTGAAGCTGTCCGGTGGGACGATCAACATCTACAGCCAGATCGGCCTTGTCATGTTGGTCGGCCTGATGGCCAAGAACGGAATTCTGGTGGTCGAATTCGCCGACCAGCTGCGCGATCGGGGCTTCACCGTGGCCCAGGCGATCCGCCATGCCGCGACCATCCGCCTCAGGCCTGTGATGATGACCATGCTGTCGACCGTCCTGGGCGCGCTGCCGCTGATCCTGGCGACCGGCGCCGGGGCCGAGGCCCGCGCCGCCATCGGCTGGATTGTATTCGGGGGCCTAGGCATTTCGACCGTCTTCACCCTGGTTCTGATCCCGGTGATCTATTCGCTGCTGGCGCCGCTGACGTCCAGCCGCGCCCATGCGGGCGTTCGCCTGGACCGGGAACTGCGCGAGGCCGAAAACGTCGACGCCACGGAAATGCCCGACGAGCGACCCCAAGCCGCTGAATAGGACCGATAAGGGCCCTTTCGGGCACAACTGTCTTTCCGGGCCGGGGATTGCCAATCGCCCCCGAAATCCGCAGATTCCCCCACAACGGAATTTGAGAGGAACCCGCCATGACAACCGCTTCCCCCGTATCGGAAAGCACGGTCCAGGCGCCCATCGTGTTCATGGACCACGCCCAGGACGAAAAACCCCGCGTCCTGATGTCTGCCGATCATGCCCGTCCCAACGAACGGCTGGGCCGCTTCGTCAATCGGACCGTGGCGATCCACGACGCCAGCGCCCTGACCCCGCCCGCCAGCCTGGACGTGCAGGGTTTCGAAATGGCGTCCATGCCCACGGCGATGACCGATTTCTATGACGAAGCCCGGATCGAAGCCGTTTATTACCCCGAGATCGTCGCCTTCCTGAAGCGCGCGACCGGGGCCTCGGACGTCCATATCTTCGACCATACCGTCCGTGTGCAGGACGACGGAAAACGCGAAACCACGGCCAAGCGCCTTCCGGTGCTGATCGCCCATAACGACTACACGGAAACCTCGGGACCCAAGCGGGTGCGCGACGTGATGGCCGCTGCCGATGCCGACCGTTTCCTCGGCCATCGCTTCGCCATGGTCAACGTCTGGCGGTCGATCGGCGCCAGCGCCGACCGCTCGCCCCTGGCCATGGCTGACGCCCGCACCATGCAGAGCGACGATTTCATCGCCACCGATCTGGTCTACCAGGACCGCGTCGGCGAGATTTATCAGAACGCCTTTTCCGAAGGGCAGGATTGGTATTGGTATCCCGGCATGGGTGGTGACGATGTCTTGTTGCTGAAATGCTTCGACACGGCGACCGACGGACGCGCGCGGTTTACCTCGCATACCGGGTTTGAAAACCCGGCCGCCGCCCCCGACACCCCGCCGCGCGAAAGCATCGAAGTCCGCACCATGCTGTCGTTCGCGCCCGCCTAAGTCAGGTTTTTCGGGTGGCGGCGACGGCCCGGCAGGGTCATCGCGGCGACGCCCGCAACGACCAGGGCCATCCCGGCCCAGGCTGTGGGCGACAGGCTTTCGCCCAAGAGCAAGGCCCCGATCCCGACACCGATGGGTACCCGCAGATATCCCTGCGCCGCTGTGCCGATGGATCCCAACGTGCCCAACAGGTGGAAGTAGATGGTGAAGGCCAGGGCCGAGGACAGAACCGACAGGCCCAAAAGGGCCAAGGCTGAGTCTGTCGAGACGTCCAGCGTCCACGGCCGGTCGACGATCAGGCTGAGCGGGATCAACAGCACCGCCCCCGCGACCATCGATCCGGCGGCAGGCATCAACGGATGCATAGACGAAAACCGCCGCCCGAAAACCGCCGCCCCGGCGTAGCAGACCGTCGCCGCGACGATCGCCAATTGCGAGATCAATTCTCGGCTGAGGCCGTTCAACGCATCGGTGCCGATCACCAACACGATCCCGGTGAAACCGAAGCCGACGCCCAGGAATTTGCGCCAAGTTCGCTCGCCCGGGATATTCAGGATCAGCGCCAACAGAAAGACGAAGATCGGCGAGGTCGAATTCAGAATCGCCGCCAGAGAGGCGTCGACCGTCTGTTCCGCCCAGGCGATGGCCGTGAACGGCACCACGCTGTTGAGACAAGCCTGCACCGTGAACGACCGCCACGAAGCCGCATCGCGCGGCAGGCGCACCCCCAACACCACCATTACTGTCATCAGGATCACGCCCGCGATGGCGGTGCGCGCCGCGATCAATGTCACCGGTGGGATGGTTTCGATCCCGACCTTGATGAAGCCGTAGGACGATCCCCAAAGGGTCGCCAGGACCAGCAACAGACCTAGATTCACGGCCAGCCTGCCCCCCGAAAGATGGGCATGGGGATCGGCAGTGGCGGCGGCGGGTTTGGTCATAGGGATGGTCCGTTCCGGTATCGGGCAGGGAAAAATGCCACGATCCACCGCACAGCCGGTCATTGATCGTTACGGCGCGGAACGAAGCATCGACGGATGCAGCCGCCGACGCTCCAGGTTAGGATAACCGCATGACGACGATCAATGCCCTCAACCTGGCCGAAGTCGGCAGCCTGGTCGGTGATGTGGCCCGGGCGCAGATGCTGGTCGCCCTGCTGGACGGGCGGGCCCTGACGGCGGGCGAATTGGCGTGGTGCGCCGGGATCGCCCCGCAAACCGCCAGCGGCCATTTGGGCAAGCTGCACGGCGCGGGACTGCTCGCCATGGAGAAGCAAGGACGGCATCGCTACTTCCGCCTGTCGTCGCCGACCGTGGCCGCGATGCTGGAAAGCATGGGCGTCGTCTGCGCCATCGACACCCCCCGCCGGATCCGGCCCGAAAGCCGCATGGATGTGGATTTGCGCCGGGCGCGAACCTGTTACGACCATCTGGCCGGGATCCTTGGCGTCGCCCTGGCCGATTCCCTGTCGGCCAAGGGAGCCATCGACCTTTCCGGCGACGGCGGCTTGGTGACGGAACGGGGCCGACGGTTCTTGGTCGATTTCGGCATCGCCTTGGACGACCTGGAAAAGCGCAAGCGCTGCTTCTGCCGTCCCTGCCTGGATTGGAGCGAACGACGGCATCACATTGCCGGCGCGGTCGGCGCGGCCCTTGCCGACCGGCTGTTCGGTCTGGGTTGGATCGAGCGGATCAAGGACAGCCGCGCGGTGCGCGTCACCCCGGACGGATGCCGGGGGTTGAAAGATACCTTCGGAATCGACCACCCCGCGTAGGGCTTATATACTCCGGCGATTGTATACAAAAAAATCAACGCCTAGGAGCATCCATCCATGAGATTGAAAGACAAGGTCGCCATCGTCGTCGGTGGCGGGCAACAACCCGGTCAGACCATCGGCAACGGCCGCGCCACGGCCATGCGCTTCGCCCAGGAAGGGGCCACGGTTCTGGTCGTCGATTACGACGAAGGCCGCGCCCAGGAAACCGTCGACCTGATCGAAGCCGAAGGGGGCAAGGCCTCTGCCCTGGCCGCCGACATCGTCAAGGAAGCCGACTGTAAGAAGATTGCCGACACCTGCGTCGAGCGCTATGGCCGGATCGACATCCTGCACAACAACGTCGGCCGCTCCAAAGGCGACCGCGGCACTGTCGAGATGGACGCCGACATGTGGGACGAGCTGTTCGAATTGAACCTCAAATCCATGTTCATGACCATCAAGCACGTCCTGCCGGTAATGCGGAAACAGGGTTCGGGCTCGATCATCAATATTTCCTCGACCTCGTCGCTGTGTTCGCGCGGGACCATCGCCTACAAGACGTCGAAGGGCGCGATCAACACCATGACCCACATGCTGGCCATGGAAAACGCGCCGTTCGGCATTCGCGCCAACGTCATCATTCCGGGCCTGATGGACACCCCGATGGCGATCGAACGCCGGGCCGAAGAACGTGGCGTCGACCGACAGGTCGTGCGTGACGAACGCAATGCCCAGGTGCCGCTCGGCGGCAAGATGGGCACGGCCTGGGACGTCGCCAACGCGGCCCTGTTCCTGGCCTCGGACGAAGCCGGCTACATCACCGGT
>CAXGUG010000075.1:0-19769 GCA_964012715.1 uncultured Rhodospirillaceae bacterium
TCGACTGAAGGTTGCCATATCCCGGCCCGCCGTTCCACGGCAAAGACATGACGGTGATTGCAGAAATTTCGCCTGATCCGTCCGCTAAGACCGAGGAATCGCAAGCCCTTGCGCGCCGTGGCTTTGCGCCCTTCCTGTCATCGAACCGTCACGCCGCCGTTGCCAAAGCTTCTTTTGTCTTCGTCCGACCCCTCTGTCATCAGGTGTGAAATTGTCCCTGGGCGGTGAAAACGTACCCGACGATTGAGACATGCCGTATCAGACATTAGGGACCGGAATCTCATGAACATGCTCGCCAAATTGGCAGTTCCCAAACGTGTGTTGCCGAAGTTCATCCGCGCCGCCCGCCCCGAGGCCGCGCCACTTCCCGTGCAGGAACCGGCACAAAAAGCCAACCGCCCGGTCGACGTTCGGGCCCGCAACCTGGAAATTCGGCTGGCCGAAACGGCGGACGAAATCGCTGCCGCGCAGGCCCTGCGCTATCAGGTGTTCTTCCGCGAAATGGGCGCGATCCCCACGGTCGAAGCCGCCCGCCACGAGCGCGACGCCGACCCGTTCGACGCCGTCTGCGATCACCTGCTGGTTCTCGATACCGAACGCTCCCAGCCGGGCCGTCCGTTCGTCTGCGGCACCTATCGGTTGCTGCGCCGCTCGGTCGCCGATGCCAACGCCGGGTTCTATTCGGCCCATGAATACGACCTGTCGGCCCTGCTGACCCATCCGGGCGAACTGGTCGAACTGGGCCGGTCCTGCGTCCACGAAGCCTACCGCACCGGCGCGGTGATGCAGCTTCTGTGGCGGGGCATCGCCGAATACCTGGCGGCCTACGACATCCGCGTGATGTTCGGCTGCGGCTCATTGCCCGGCACCGATGCCGAGGCGCTGATGCCGGCCCTCAGCTATCTCCACCACTTTCACCTTGCGCCCAGCGACCTTCGCCCGCGCGCGGTGGACGACCGTTACGTAAAGATCGGCCAGGTTCCCCTGACCCGGCTGGATCAAAAATCGGCGCGGGCGATGCTGCCCCCGCTGATCAAGGGATACATGCGCCTCGGCGGTTTCATCGGCGACGGCGCCGTCATTGACCATCAATTCAACACGACGGACGTATGCGTGATCGTACCTACGGACCACATCACCGAGAAATACCATCGCCACTACAAGCCCTGTGGGACGCGCTAGGCGACGCCGGTCCCGTCGCCGCCTCCGGCCTTAGGGCCGCTGGGCGCTTATCGGTATTTCTATCCATGACGGGGGCGTTGCTGCCCCTGGCCCTGATCGCGTATCCGTTCGGTGCGCGGGCGGTGCGGCGCATCGCCCTGGTTTGGTTCCGGGGCGTGGCGCGGCTCGCCAACCTGCGGATCACCGTCAACGGCGCGCCGCTGGGCCAGTCGGGTACGCTCTACGTCTGCAATCATGTTTCCTATCTGGACATTCCCGTGCTGGCGCTGTTGACCGATGCCGCCTTCGTCGCCAAGGACGACGTCGCCGATTGGCCGCTGTTCGGTACCTGCGCCAAGATCTACCGGACCATGTTCATCCGCCGCGACCCGCGCGACGCCCTGAACCAGCGGACCGAGATCGCGGCCCGATTGGCCGGTGGCGATAGCTTGTTCCTGTTCCCCGAGGGTACGTCGTCGGACGGGCAGCGGGTCCTGCCGTTCAAGACCGCGCTGTTCGCCGTGGCCGAAACCGCCGAGGGCGCCGAGCAACCCCGGGTGCAGCCCGTGTCCATCGCCTATACCCGCTATGCCGACGGGCGACCGTTGGAACGGGGCCTGCAGGCGCTTTACGCCTGGTACGGCGACATGACGCTGTTCCCGCATCTGATGTCGGTGTTCGGGTTACGCGGCGCGATGGTCGAAATCACTTTTCACGAACCGGTCCAGGCCCGCGATTTCGCCGGGCGCAAGGCCCTGACCGCCCATTGCCATCGGCACGTAACGGCAGGCGTGACCCGCGCCCATCGGCGGCGGGTCTACGACATTCCGGCGGATAACGGAAAGTTAGTGGAGTTCCGTCCGTAGCTTCTGGCGGAACAGATCGATGGGCACCAATTCGTTGCCCAGCTCCACATGCCAGAACTGCCAGCCGTTACAGGCCGGAGCCTTCTGCACATGGGCGCCGACCTGGTGGATCGATCCCTTGAAATCATCCGAAGCCAAGGTGCCGTCGGCCCGGACCCGCGCCGTATGGCGGCGGCGCTGATCGGTCAGGGTCTGTCCCGGCTTGAGCAAGCCGCGTTCGACCACCCAGCCGAACGGAATGCGCGGCAGTTCGCGCTTCGCCGGGGTGGACAGCATGTCCGGTTCGGCCAGCGGCTCGATCCCGGCCAGACGCTCGCGCGCCAGGGCGGCATATTCCTCTTCCCGCTCCAGGCCGATGTAGCGGCGATCCAGCATCCGCGCCACCGCACCCGTGGTGCCGGTGCCGAAGAACGGATCGACGATCACATCGCCGACCTCGGTCGAAGCCAGGATGGTGCGATACAGAAGCGCTTCCGGCTTCTGCGTCGGATGAGCCTTCTTGCCGGCCTTGTTCTTCAACCGCTCCGCCCCGGTGCACAACGGAATCGTCCAGTCCGAGCGCATCTGCAGATCGTCGTTCAGCGCCTTCATGGCTTCGTAGTTGAAGCGGTATTTGGAATCCTTGTCCTTGGCCGCCCAAATCAGCGTTTCATGGGCGTTGGTAAAGCGACGCCCGCGGAAATTCGGCATCGGGTTGGATTTGCGCCAGACGATGTCGTTCAAAATCCAATAGCCCAGATCCTGCAGGGTCGCGCCGACACGGAAAATGTTGTGATAGCTGCCGATCACCCAAAGGGTGCCGTTGGGCTTCAAAATCCGGCGCGCGGCGGCCAACCATTCGCGCGAGAAATCGTCATAGACCTGGAAGCTGTCGAACTGATCCCAATCGGCATCGACCGCATCGACCTTGGAATTGTCCGGCCGGTTCAGATCACCCGCGAGTTGCAGGTTATAAGGCGGATCGGCGAAGACCATGTCGACGCTTTCCGCCGGCATGGCGTTCATCAAGGCGACGCTATCGCCGACATGCACGACATCGGTCTGAAGGGCATCCGCCGTGTTTTGGGCGGAGTCGGATTCTTCGGCGGCCGCTTTGCGGCGCGCGGTGGCAGGCTTCTTCGTCATTGTACGGGCTTTCCCAGGTATCCCAATCAA
Organism: uncultured Rhodospirillaceae bacterium; assembly: GCA_964012715.1. GTDB lineage: Bacteria > Pseudomonadota > Alphaproteobacteria > Rhodospirillales > Casp-alpha2 > UBA1479. Next base: position 3,183 of record CAXGUG010000075.1, read on the forward strand.
GGGAGCATGGAGTCCGCACGATTCACCGTCAAGAAGTATTTGGATTCAAATACTTAGGAGATGTTGTTGACGGAAGATATAGGACTCGGGCTTAGCCCTTACCCAAGATATTGAGGATCGGCTTGTAACTTTTACGGTGTTCCGGGGTGACGCCCAGACGCGCCAAAGCGGCCTGATGCTCGGCCGTGCCGTACCCGGCGTTTCGCTCCCAGCCATAGCCGGGGAACTGTTCGGCCAGCTTCGCCATCAACCGGTCCCGGGTCACCTTGGCGGCGATCGAAGCGGCGGCGATGGACAGGGAGCGCCCGTCCCCACCGACCAGGCATTCGATCCGACAGCCCCCGCCGGACGGCAATGGCGGCGGACGATTGCCATCAACCAGCGCCAGATCGGGAATTTGACCCAGCGCCTTGACCGCCCGGTCCATGGCCAGGAACGTCGCCTTCAGGATGTTCAATTCATCGATTTCCGCCGCCGACGCCTGACCGACGCCGATCACCGCATGGGGTTGCAGCGCCGCCAGCAGACGTTCACGCGCCGCGGCTTTCAAGCGTTTGGAATCATCCAATTCGGATGCAAGATCGGGCGGCAGGCTGGCCCGGTCCAGGATCGCCGCTGCCGCCACGACCGGTCCGGCCCAGGGACCGCGCCCGGCCTCGTCGATCCCGCAGACGACCTTGGCCCCCTCGGCATGGCCTGCGTCCTCGTGCAGGAAATCAGGCATCTTTGGCTTTAGGTTTCTTGGCCCGGCTCGCCGGTTTCTTGGCCTTCGGCTTCGGTGTTTTTGCCTCGGTCGGTGTCGGCGCCGTGGCCTTCGGGGTTTCGACAACCGCGACCGCCTTGGCCTCGGCCCGTTGACGGCGCACCCGGCGCATCCGCTGACGACGCAACAACAAGGCCCCCTTGCGCAATTGACGCAGGGTGCGCGACCGCGCGGTGCGCAAGGTCACGCTGAGCATTTCGGTTTCGGGGGCGTAGACAAGGCTGACCAGTTCCGCGCCGGACACAACGCCGTCGCGGGCCAGGGCCTGAATCCGACGGGCGGTCACGACCCACAGGGGGCTGAGGGCCAAGGACATGACGGTCACGGAAACGACAAGGCGGGAATCGTCCGCATTCAACACCCCGGCGGAAACGCCGACGACGGACAAAAGAAACGAGAATTCCCCGATCTGCGCCAGCATCGTCCCGGCCATGAACGACCGGTCCCAAGGCTGACCCAGGGCACGCAGGAAGCCGACGTTGACCACCGTCTTGAACACGCTGACCAGGAAAAACAGCAATAGGACCTTGCCTAAGTTGTCCCAAATAAACGCCATGTCCAGCAGCAGGCCGATAGACAGGAAGAACACCATCATCAGGATGCTTTGGATCGGGACCACGGTCTCGGTGATTGCCTGACGCAGGGTCGAGTTACCGACCATCAGCCCCGCGATGAAGGCGCCGTAAGCCGCGGACAAACCGAACAGACCGGCGATCGAGGCGCAGCTGAAACAGAACGTCAGCGCCGCCAAGGGGCGCAGGTCGGCATTGGGCAGGATGCGGTCGGCGAACGGCAGGCTGACCTTGCGCCCCCGCGACAGATACCAGATCAACCAAGCCAGGAAGCCGATGGACAACACGACCTTGGGGATCGTCATCCAATCGAAGCCGCTCCCCTGCATGGCGTTGACCCAAAGCAGCATCGGCACCACGGCCAAATCCTGCGCGATCAGGACACCCACCGTGACCCGCCCGGTGCGGGTCCGAAGCTCGCCCAGATCTTCCAACAGCTTGACCGCGACCGCCGTCGACGACAGCGCGACCATGAAGCCCAGCAATACCGACAGCGGCGTCGACCAGCCCAGGAAGCGTGCGCATAGCAAGGTCACCGCGACCGAGGCGACGATCTGGAATAGCACCGTAAACACGGCCAATCGCCACATGCGCATGAAGGACCGCAAGGACAGCTCCAGGCCGACCAGGAACAGCAGCAGCAGAACGCCCAATTCGGCCAGCAACTCCAGCGAGCCTTGCTCCTTGACCACGCCCAGGGCCGACGGCCCCAGCAACACGCCCGCCAGGATATAGCCGACGATGGCGGGTTGGCGCAGGCGGGTCATCAGCATGCCGCAAAGCAACGCCGCCATGACCACAATGGCGATGCCGGTCAGGTCGTTGCCATGGGCGGCGTCCGATGCAGTCATCGCCTTTTCCGCGACACCGGCGGCGGCATCGACCGCGGCGGCGCCGATTTCGGCGATTTTCTCAGGGATCTCTTTGGCGGTTTGTTCGGGCTGCATGGCCACAGCCTATCATTTCCCCCCGAACCGGGGCAGAGGGAGAATGCATAAATGCGTATTAAAACAACGACATTTGCGGGCCGTCCGCGAAGGGCGGGCGGAACTTCGCGCAATCCAGGGGAAGCTCGCCCGAACGCGCCAGCGCCATTCCGGCGCGCCGCAACGCGGCCTTGAACCGGGCCGACAATAATCCCGCCTCGGCCCCCGTGCCGGTCTGGCGTTTTCCCATTGGGAGCGGTAAAGCTCGCCATCGCGGCTGGCCCGCAGGCGATTGAGAACCCGCGCGGCGCGATCCGGATAATGGGTGTCCAGCCATTCGCCGAAAATATCCGCGACCTCGCCCGGCAGGCGCAGCAGGATATAGCCCGCCCCGCGGGCCCCTGCTTGGGCGGCGGCGACGACGATTGCCTCCAACTCCATATCGTTGAGGGCCGGAATGACCGGCGCGGCCAGAACCGTGACCGGCACCCCGGCGCGGCTCAGCCCCTCGATCGCGGCAATCCGCTTGGCCGGGGTCGGGGCGCGCGGCTCCAACCGGCGGGCGAGCGTACGGTCCAGGGTCGTGACCGAAACGGCGACCGAGGCCAACCCCTTCGCCGCCATCGGCCCCAGGATATCCAGATCGCGCAGCACCAGGTCTGACTTGGTAGTGATCGAGACGGGATGGTCGCAATCGGCCAGGACTTCCAGGATCTGGCGGGTGATCTTCAACCGCCGCTCGATCGGCTGATACGGGTCCGTATTGGCGCCCAGTTGCAACGGCGCGCAGCGATAACTCTTGGCCGAGAGTTCAGCCCGCAGTAAGGCCGCCGCATCGTGCTTGGCGAACAGCTTGGTTTCGAAGTCCAAGCCCGGCGACAGGCCCAGGTAGGCATGGCTCGGCCGGGCGAAGCAATAGACGCATCCATGCTCGCACCCCCGGTAAGGATTGAGCGAGCGATCGAACGGAATATCGGGCGAGGTATTGCGCGCAATCACCTTGCGCGCCGCGTCGGGCAGGATCGTGGTTCGCAACGGCGGCAGGTCGTCGTCAGGCAAGTCCCAGCCATCGTCCTCGGCCTGGTGGCTCAGGCGCTCGAACCGACCGTCACGGTTGGAGACCGCCCCCCGCCCCTTATGGACGGTCGCAGCGGCGGCAACGGCAACATTCGCGGTCTTCGGCAACGGCCCATCCCTCGCACTCGGCGGATCGGTTCAGCTTACCCAGCATTACGAACAAATCAAGAACATTTGCATTTTCACCATGGCCTGCCTATGTCAAATCCAACCGTGGCGACCCTGGACAAGAGTCCCGGTGACATCGCCGGATCGGTTTGTTAGACTTTCGTTAAGGATTTGGATGGGGTTGCCTAAAGACCCCGCCGGGATGGATGCGCTATGAACAAGATCAAAGATTTCATCGAAAGCATCGTCGAAGGTTTGGCCGAATTGTTGGCGCCGCCGCCGGCCCCCGTGCCCATTCCCGTTCGCACGCGCCCGCACCACCGCCCCCGGCGCTGATCCCCGCCCCGCATACCCATGCCCACCGATGCCCCGCCGCCATCGGAGCCCGCGCCTGTAGAAGAACAACCGCGCGCGCCCGAACGACCGCCGGTGTTGAGCATCGTCATCCCCACCCTGAATGCCGCCGCGGGGCTCGCCCGCACGCTCGACGGTTTGAAGGGCGGCGGCATCGATTATGAGGTGGTGATCGCCGACGGCGGCTCAGCCGACGCCACCAAGCGGATCGCCCAAGCCTTTGGCGCGCGGGTCGTCGACGCCCCACGCGGGCGGGGGCCGCAACTGGCCGCCGGGGCCAAGGCGGCGCGCGGCGACTGGCTGTTGTTCCTGCATGCCGACAGCAGCCTGCAACGGGGGTGGCAGGTCATCCTGCGCGGATTCACCGGCAACGCCGAGAACCATTACAAAGCCGGATACTTCAACCTGATCCTGGACGATCCCGCCCGGGGGGCGCGGCGGGTCGAGAACTTGGCCAACTGGCGGGCCAAGCACTTGGCCTTGCCCTATGGCGATCAGGGATTGGTCATCTGGCGCGGCTTCTACGACTACCTGGACGGGTTCAAGGACCTTCCCCTGATGGAGGACGTGGACATGGTCCGCCGCATCGGCGGCAAGCGCCTGATCGCCCTGCCTTCGGCGGTCACGACCTCGGCCGTGCGCTATCGCCAAGGCGGCTGGTGGCTGCGCCCGCTGCGCAACTTGTTCTGCCTGGGGTTGTTCTATATCGGCGTCTCGCCGCATTGGATCGCCAAGCTGTACCGATGACCGACCGCGCCCTGCAAAACCATCTGATCCTGTTCGCCAAGGCCCCGCGCCTGGGCCGCGTCAAATCGCGGCTGGCGCGGCATATCGGGCCGGTCGGGGCCTGGGCCTTTCAGCGCCGCATGCTGATGCAGACCGCGCGCCGCCTGGGCAAGGATCCTCGCTGGCAAAGCTGGCTGGCGGTCTCGCCCGACCATGCGGTGTTCGACCGGGCCCTGTGGCGCGGCCTCGCCCCCGGGATCGAAAACCGCCTATCCCAGGGTAGTGGCGACCTGGGGGCGCGCATGGCCCGGGCGATGGCAATCCTACCGCCGGGGCCTGCGGTCCTGATCGGATCGGACATTCCGGGCATCACGCCCCAAATGATCGCCCGTGCCTTTGACCTGTTGGGCGACCATGACGCCGTGTTCGGCCCGGCCCGCGACGGAGGATACTGGCTGGTCGGGTTGAAGCGGCGGCCCCGCTTCGTCGATCCGTTCCGAGGCGTGCGCTGGTCGACGGAACACGCCCTGGCCGATACCCGCGCCAACCTGGCGGGCCTGCGCATCGCCTTGATCGACGAATTGGAAGACGTCGACGACGGCGCGTCCTACGCCCGCAGGGCCAGGGCCTGAGCCCGACGCAAAACAAAGAAAAGGCCCGGCGACTGTGCCGGGCCTTTCCTCTTGGGCGCGGTGGGATATCAGGCGGCGAAGGCCGTTTTCAGGCGCTCCAGCCGCACGCTCTTGACCAGCGCATAGGCGCCGTCGCCGAGAAGGGCCTGGACCAAGGCCACGACGATCAGGAAGAGCGGATATTCCCAACCGCCGCCCTGAGCCGTGAACAGCCAGCCGTTGCCCGAGTGGGCCCAGAACGCACCCGCCAGAACCGGCACCAGGGCCAGGGCGACGTAGCGGGTCTGCACGCCCAGGATCAGGGCGATGCCGCCCAGGCCTTCGGCGGCGATGGTGGCGTAGGCGGTAAAGCCGGGCAGGCCCAGGCTTTCAAAGAACTGCACGGTGCCGGGGATGGTGAACACGAAAACCTTCAGGTACAGGCTGTGGGCGATGAACATGACGCCAAGCGAAACACGAAGCAGCAGGGCGGCATAAGGGGCGGTTTTATTGTCGATCATTGTCTTGGTCCTTGAATCTATCGGTTTGTCCGGTGGTCGGTTCGGTGGTCCTTGTTGGGAAACGCGGCCGCATCGCCGCGTTGATGTGGGGACCTTACGACTTGCCTTGCCGCACATAAATTCACGTTATTGGCCAAATTGATTTGCAATAATGCACATCTAACCTCAAACTCCCCCGATGCGGGATTGGGATGATCTGCGGTTCTTTTTGGCGGTTGCGCGGGCGGGCAGTTTGTCGGGCGCGGCCAAGGCGCTGGGCGTCAATCATTCGACCGTGTTCCGCCGTATCGAAGCCTTCGAACAACGATTGGGCGTGCGCCTGTTCGACCGACATCGTGAAGGCTATGCCCTGACCCTGGCCGGCGAGGAAATGCAGGAAGCCGCCGCCCGCGTCGACGACGAGATCGACGCCATGACGCGGCGCATCGGCGGGCGGGACCTGCAACTGAGCGGCCCACTGACCGTAACCACCACGGACGACCTGGCGACCTGTTTGTTGGGAAAACCGTTTGCGGACTTTCGCACCGGCTATCCGGGCATCGACCTGACGGTGCTGGTCGACAATCAGTTCTTCAACCTGTCGAAGCGCCAGGCCGACGTCGCCATTCGCCCGACAAACGCCCCGCCGGACACCCTGGTGGGGCGGCGCGTCTCGGGCCTGGCCTTTGCCGTCTATGCGTCCGAAGACGTCGCGGACGGGCCGCTGGCCGAACAGGCCTGGCTGATCTTCGATGAATCGCTAAGTCACCTGGCGGCGGCGAAATGGCAGCGCCGCGAATTCGGCGGGGCCGAGATCGTCCTGCGCTCGAACAATCTGCCGACGCTGATGACCGGCGTGATCCAGGGGATGGGGGTGGCGTTGCTTCCCTGCTTCCTCGCCGACCCACAAAGCCGCCTGCGCCGGGTGACCGATCCGGTCGAGGAGGCGGCCTCGGCCCTGTGGCTGCTGACCCACGAAGACCTGCGCAACACGCAGCGCGTCCGCGCCTTCACCGACCATATGGCAGATGCGCTGTCGGCTCGGCGCGGCCTGTTGGAAGGCCGCGGTTAAAAACCAGGAAGGATCAGGTCGCTTCGGGACAGTTGGTGTCGGGCACCTTGTTGCGGTCCTGATAGACGCTCAAGGTCACCTTTTCGACCACCCGCTCACCCAGCGCGCGATTGAACCGCTGCGCCAACTGGCCGGGCAGATCGCCGGTGATGGCGTCATGGGCGCTGTCGGTATAGCTGGCCAGATTGGCGAAGGCCGCATTCAGCGACGACACAAGACGCGGCATCAAATGACAGATCTTCGCCATGTTGTGGCCACCCGTGACTCGCATGCTGACGGAAACCAGCAAGGGTCGGGGCTTTTCTTTGCTCTTCAGGCTGAAGCCGCCGATCTGCACCGTCTGGGGGCGCATCCGAACCGTATGGATTTTGTTGTCCTGCGCGACAGCGACCGGTGTCGCGGCGCTCGGTTCCGCATTCAGCCACAGGCCAAGCCCGGCAATGCCGCCGATCAATAGGATCGACGCCCCCGCGCCCAGCAGCAGGCTTTTCATGAATTTGTCCATCGGTCCCCCTCTTTCGCCGTGACGGCTTCTCCGTATCGGTCTTGTTGAAAGACGGTGTCCGGTCGGTTCTCCTCAACCTTCCGAACCCGCGGCCGGCTCAATCCGTTAATGGATGAACCGATGAAAATAATAATACCAAAGCGCGCGCCCGATAGGTGCCGTGAAATATCACCACGCCATTGGAACGGGGATGTTAACCGTTAAAACTTTCAGGAATCTGACGTTTTCGGAATACGCAGGCATGTTTATCCACAGCCGCCGGAGGACAAGCTGTGGAAAACCTTAACGCTAAAAATGAAGCGAATCGCGGCCCGCGACGCCAAAGAGGAAACTAGGCCAAGTGCTCTTTGAGACGCGGCATCAGCTCGACGAAATTGCAGGGCTTGTGCCGAATGTCCAATTGATGAACCAGGATTTCGTCCCAGCCGTCCTTGCACGCCCCGGTCGATCCCGGCAGCACGAAGATATAGGTGCCGTTGGCGACGCCGGCGCTGGCCCGCGACTGAATGGTCGAGGATTTGATCTTCTGATAGCTGATCCAGCGGAACATCTCGCCGAAGCCCGGGATGATCTTTTCGGCCACGGCGTCCAATGCCTCGGGCGTCACGTCACGCCCGGTTACCCCTGTGCCGCCGGTCGAGATGATGCAATCGACTTCGGGGTCGTCGCACCATTTGCGGAACTGATCGGCGATCAGGGATGCATCGTCCTTGATGATCGCCCGGTCGGCCAGCTTGTGCCCGGCCTGGGTCAGGCGTTCGACCAGGGTGTCGCCCGAACGGTCGTCTTCCAACGTGCGCGTGTCCGAAACCGTCAGAACCGCGATGTTAACGGGCAGAAATTCCGTTTGCTGACTCATCGAAGATCGCCACCTCCACCTTGCCTTGGCCTAGGGCTTTGTAAACCGGCCACTGACCGGCGGCAAGGGCATCCAGGGACGGCTTGTCCTGTCCCAGGCGGTCGCGATAGATCCACAGGTTGGCCAGAACCCGTTCGACGAAGTGACGGGTTTCGAAAGCCGGGATGCTTTCGATGAAGAACAGGGGATCGTCGGCGTATTCGGTACGCCGCCGCCATTTGTTCAGGTTCCCCGGCCCGCCGTTCCAGGCCGCCGCCAACAGCAGCAGGTCACCCTGGATATGCGACTCGGCCAGCAGCATGTCGATGTACTTCTGACCCAGTTGCAGGTTCAGATCCGGATCATACAACTGCCCCAATCGATGGCGATGCAGGGACGAATCCTGGGCGACGAAGCTGGCCGTGCGCGGCATCAGCTGCATCAGGCCCCGCGCCCCTGCCCAGCTTTTGGCCTTGGGGTTGAATTTGCTTTCCTGGCGGATGAAGGCATAGACCAGCGCCCGGTCGACGGTGAAACCGCCAGACGGCGTCCAACCCGGCACCGGATAAGCCGCGCCGTCGAACCCGCCGCCGTCGGGGAACATCCGGTCGGACAGGCGCACGGCCAGCCCGGCCATGCCGCCCGCATCGGCCAGGGCGAGGATCGCCAGGGCCTGGGTCTTGTCGGAAATCCGCGCAAGATTGCGCAGCTCGCGCTCGGCCGCCGTGTCGTCCCCCGCCTGCACCAGGGCCAGGGCCCGGCGACCGCGCGGCGTTTCGACGATCCGGTCCACCGCCCCGGCCACGACCGGCGGCGAAGCCCATTCATACGTCAGCTCGCGGCCCAAAATCCGCGCCGCCAACAAACCATAGAACGTCCGCGCGTGACGCGCCGCGCCGTTCAGATAGCGCATCACCTGTTCCGGACGATGGGTCAGCAACAGCCCCCGCGCCGCCCAGAAATTAGCCGCCCCATCCATCCATTCGTCGTCGAAGCCGATATCGGCGGCGCGCTGGAAATGATGGGTCGCCTTTTCGTAATCCTTGGCCTTCCAGGCGATCAGCGCCTGGGTCCAATGACCGTCCGGCAGATACTTGCCCGAACGCTTCAGGGCCGAGCCCAGCAACTGGTCGGCCCAATCGATGCGCCGGTCGAAGAAATAGCGCGTCGCCAATTGAACCTTCACCTGGTCCATTTCGGCGTTGGAGAACAGACGCTTGGCGTCGCCTGACTTAATCAGCCGCTTGGCGACCAGGGTATAGCCCCGGCGCAGGGATTTGGTGATCCGGTATTTCAGGGCCCGCGAACGGCGCACGTCGCTGCGGCTCAGGCGCTTGGTCGGCAGAACCTTGGGCGCCTTTTCCTCGTCGTCCTGTTCCGCCTGTTCGACTTCGGCCGCGGCGGTCGCCTCTTCCTCCAGGAACATCGGCTTGGTCGGCAGCACGTCCGGCTTGTCGGGCAAGCGCCAGTTCTTGGGCCGGCGGCGCAGCGACAGCTGGTAAATGCGCTGGGCCTGGGGATGGTCGGCGTAGTCGCCCATCCAGGCCTTCAATTCCTTGTAGCTGGAGCGGTACTTGCGCGGATGCAGATAGCGTTGCGCCAGGACATGGCCCATCAGCACCTTGTCCGACAGCTTGGCGATCAGGCGGTCGGCCTGTTTCCAATCGCCGTCTTCCTGAAGATCGAAAATCTGGCGGTAAAGCTGCGCATCGGCCTCGGACAGCACGCGCGGCGCCGTGGCCGTGGGCGACGACGGCAGCGGCGCGACCGAAGCGGTCTCTTGCCTGTCGGCAGCGGCGTTCGCACCGGAATAAGCCTGCTCCTGCCCAGCCATGGCGGGCGGCGCAAACGACAACATTTGGATGGAAAGCGCGGTCAGAATCGACGCGCCCAGAGTTTTGACCCCGGCCATGAGTCCCTTCTATGTCCGTCCGCCTAAAATCGGCGGTTTCGCGTTCTCTCCTCGTCGAGCCGCGATGTTATAGCGTCCTGTCCCCGGCGCCTCAACTTCTCAGGCTGGGCGAAACCGGAAAAACTCCCCGAATTCCGCCGTTGCTGCTCCCCAAACGAAAGCTGGGCGTCGCCCCGTGACCCTGCATAATCCCACATTTTGTGAGACCAGAAAAGCATGACCGTAGATATAGGAAATATGGTTAACGCAACGGCGGGGATCACCCGGCGGAGAGTTCCGCCAATTTATGCTTCAGCGCCAAAAGATCGCGCCAAGCGTCGCGTTTCATCGCCGGGGACCGCAGCAGATAGGCCGGATGGTACAGCGCCATGGCCGGAATGGGGGCCGGCATGCGCGGCGTGGCGTAGCTGAACCATTTGCCACGCAGACGGGTAATGCCCTGGGTCTGGGCCAACAGGGCCTTGGCCGACGGACCGCCGACACAGACCAGCACCCGGGGATCGACGATTTCGATCAGGCGTTCGACGAACGGCAGGCAGATCGCCGTTTCGCCCGGGGTCGGCGTGCGGTTGCCCGGCGGCCGCCAGAACACGGTGTTGGAGATCAGCACCGCCGCATCGCCCTCGCCGTGACGGTCCAGGCCGATGCTGCCCAGCATGGCGTCCAGCAGCTTGCCCGACGGCCCGACGAAGGGCAGGCCCTGGCGGTCTTCCTCGGCCCCCGGGGCTTCGCCGACGACCAGCACCCGGGCCTTCGGGTTGCCGTCGATGAAACACATGTTCGAGGCCGTGGTCTTAAGGGCGCAGCCGTTGAAATCGTTCAGGGCGGCGCGCAGGGCTTCGACCGTTTCGGCCTTGTTGGCCTGGGTCACCGCGTCCTTGATCGCCACTTCGTCGGACAGGGCCGCCGGGGGTTGCGGCTTGGTCAGCGGGCCGCGCGGCGGCGGCGCGGCCTGACCGTACGCGGGCCCACCCTGCCCCGGCCCACCTTGTCCCGGCCTGGCCCCTGCCGGAGCCTGCGCCGCCGACGCCTTGGCCGCGCGGGCGGCCTGCTCGGCGACGTGTTCGGCGAAGCGATCCTGGGGCGCGTCGGCGATGGCCTCGTCGACGCCGGCCTCCGCATACCATTGCAGCAGCGCCCGGACGGCGCTGGGGTCAATGGCGGGATCAATTGAGAGTTCCGTCATGGGCGGAAGATTACCACAGGCGAAAAGAGAAGCGGGCCTATAGATTCCACAGCTTTCCTTTAATCGCCCCCCTTAAATCGCCGAGTATTGCGGCCAACCCCCAAGGAATGTCATAACCCTGTTCGCTAACAGCACCTGTCAACCACCCCAAGAAGAGGATCAAGACGAGGATGGAACGGGAATCAATGGAATTCGATGTGGTGATCGTGGGCGCCGGTCCGGCGGGCCTGGCGGCTGCCATTCGCCTACGGCAGGTGCACCCGGAATGCACGGTCTGCGTCGTCGAGAAAGGCTCTGAAGTCGGCGCGCACATTCTGTCGGGCGCCGTGTTCGAGCCCCGCGCGCTGAACGAGCTGATCCCCGACTGGAAGGAAAAGGGCGCGCCGCTCAACACCCCGGCGACCAAGGACCGCTTCATGCTGCTGGGCCCGGCGGGCTCGTTGCGTCTGCCGACGCCGCCGCAGATGAAGAACCACGGCAATTACATCATCTCGCTCGGCCTGCTGTGCCGCTGGCTGGGTGAACAGGCCGAGGCCATGGGCGCGGAAATCTACCCCGGTTTCGCCGCCGCCGAGGTTCTGTTCAACGACGACGGCTCGGTCAAGGGCATCGCCACCGGCGACATGGGCCTGAACCGCGACGGCACCCCCGGCCCGAACCATCAGCCGGGCATGGAGCTGCACGCCAAATACACCCTGTTCGCCGAAGGCTGCCGCGGGCACCTCAGCAAGCAACTGGAACAGAAATTCGACCTGCGCGCCATGGGCCCGACGGGCCGTCCCTCGGACCCGCAGACCTACGGCATCGGCATCAAGGAACTGTGGGAAGTCAAACCCGAGAATCACAAACAGGGCGAAATCCTGCACACCATCGGCTGGCCGCTGGATTCCAAGACCTATGGCGGCTCGTTCCTGTATCACCTGGAAAACAATCAGGTCGCCCTCGGCTTCGTGATCGGCCTGGACTACCAGAACCCCTATCTGTCGCCGTTCGACGAACTGCAGCGCTACAAAACCCATCCGGAGATCGCCAAGACGTTGGAAGGCGGCCGCCGCATCAGCTACGGCGCGCGGGCCCTGAACGAAGGCGGCTATCAGTCCATTCCGGGCCTGAGCTTCCCCGGCGGGGCCCTGATCGGCTGTTCGGCGGGCTTCCTCAACACGCCCAAGATCAAGGGCAGCCACACCGCCATGAAGACCGGCATGCTGGCCGCCGAGGCCGTGGCCGACGCCCTGAAGGCCGAGGCCGATCCGGCCCAGGGCCTGCCCGCCTATACGGACAAGGTCAAAGGCAGCTGGGTTTGGAAGGAACTGTACAAGGCGCGCAACATGCGCCCGCATTTCCACTGGGGCATGTGGGTCGGCCTGGTTCTGGGCGCGATCGACACTTTCCTGTTCCGTGGCCATGCGCCCTGGACCCTGCACAACAAGGCCGACCATTCGCAGTTGAAGAAGGCCAAGAACTGCAAGCCGATCGACTATCCCAAGCCGGACGGCGAGCTGACCTTCGACAAGCTGTCGTCGGTGCAGTTGGCGGGCACCTTCCATGAAGAAGAGCAGCCCTGCCACCTGACGCTGAAGGACGCCAGCGTCCCGATGGCCGTCAACTGGGCCGAATTCGCCGGACCGGAACAACGGTTCTGCCCGGCGGGCGTGTACGAATACGTCGAGGTCGATGGCCAGACGCAGTTCCAGATCAACGGTCAGAACTGCATCCACTGCAAGACCTGCGACATCAAGGACCCGACCCAGAACATCAACTGGGTCACGCCGCAGGGTGGCGAGGGGCCGAACTACCCCAACATGTAATCCTGCAATTCCTGGTTATCGGTTCGGCCGCGGACGCATACAGCGTTCGCGGCCGAATTGCGTCTGATCCCTGCCTCTATAAGGTCACTCGTCCTTGTCCGGCATGGACAGGATGGCGAAGGCGATCTGCGCACCCGCGAAGGTGACGAAGAACAGAAAGGTCATGGCCATGAACGCAAGCACCCCGGCTTCGGACCGATTGGCCAGCGACCACAGCCCGGCGAAATCCGTCACCGCGATCAGCCCCGACACGATCAGCGCCAAGACGAAGCCGATCGCCATATGCTTGGCGAGGAAGCGCAGGAACGGGTTATGCAGCGGCATGTCTGCCTCGAGGCTGATCCAAGGATGTCGATACGTTAGGGGCCGATGGACGCCGCTGTCCAGCGACGGTGACTATTTGAACGCGGTCCATAGCAAGGTCAGGCCCGAGCACAGCAGGACCACGTCCAAGACCCGCTCGAACGCCTGCAAGCTCATCCGCATGACCACCCATTTGCCGACATAGGCCCCGGCCATGACCGAGCCGCCGACGATCAATCCCTGCACGATCAGATGCTGGGGCAAGGCGCCCAATTGCTGGAAGGTCGCGACCTTGCTGACCATCAGGGCGAGGGAGGCAATGGCCTCGGTCGAGAGCAACGCCCCCTTGACCAGCCCTACCGCGAGGAAGGCCGGAATGCTGAGGGGACCGGTCGAAATCACGATCCCGCTAAGGAACCCGATCCCTCCGCCGATCACCGCCAACTGCCACAGGGTCAGGCGGAATTCGCGCGCCTGCATCCAGCGCCGCCCGGGGATCATCAACAGAAAGAACGCCCCCAGCACCGTTTCGACGACATGCGGCGACAACTCCAACAGGGTCCGGGCGCCCAGGGCCGCCCCCGGCACGCCCAGCACGGAATAGGCGGCGAAGACTCGCCAATCGACCTCGCGCCACCAAGCGGTGGCCTTGCCCAGATTGCTGAAGATCGCGGCGATGGCCATGATCGGCACCGCCTGTTGCGGGCCGTATTGATAGACCAAGATGGGCATCAGGACGATCGAAGCCCCGGTGCCGATAATGCCGCTGAGCGAGCCCGCGGCCAGCCCCGCCGCCAGCACGAAGATATAACCGGTCACGCGACATTCCTCCCAAAGGCCCCTCTCAGCTTGATGGATCGGAGCCGCCGGGATGGTAGTCAACGCGGGCTTGTCACAAAAACGTAAAAAAGCGCCCGACCGGCGGACGCTTCCTAATCCGTTGAAACGGGGGCTGAAAAAGGCCCAGAAAAGGAAAGGGCCATCCGCCCTACGACGGATGACCCTGGAACCGTACTTCAACGCAGTTGAAGATGGATTCTAGTCTGGATCCTTTTGGATCAAGCTTCCTGAAGGTTCACGGCCTTGGGGCCGCGGGCTTCGTTTTGCACTTCGAAGCTGACCTTCTGCCCTTCGTTCAGGCCGGCCATGCCGGACTGCTCGACGGCGGTGATGTGAACGAACACATCCTTGGAGCCGTCGTCGGGGGTGATGAAGCCGTAGCCCTTCTGCGTGTTGAAGAATTTAACCGTTCCAGTGGTCATGTACTTAAAGTCCTGTACTAATCGCCTGATAGAGATGGCATATGCCGCCATCAAGGCACGGTGAGATACCGGAGTAGCAACCGCGCGCTCCGGGTGATCGACGCTTCCTGAGGGTTGGTGGGGATGTGGGCATCTGCGCCCGGGCACCGCCTGCCAAAACCGGCTGGGGCATAATCACACGCCGATTGGTACTTGCGAATCGGCAGTAACACAAGGGAATTCTTTTTTACGAAACAGTATCCGCAAGCCATTGAACCGCTTGTTCTGCGGCCTTTCGCGCGGCGTTTTCATCATCGAAAACACGCGTGCCGAACCCGGCCGCGCCGGACCATCCACGGGGGTCTTCCGGGTCGCGACGATACTCTTCAAATCCGAAAGTTCCGTCCGGACGACGGAACAGATCGACGCAACGGGTTCCGTCGCCGTTTTCCAACGAGGCCAGAACCAAGGGGCGGGTCGAGGGCGGAAAGATCGTCATGCCGCCAACTATGGCGCAACGCCCTTTTTTCGCCAAACACTACTGGCACTGCCTATATTTACCGGGTCGCCGATGGTGACGACCCCGCCCGCCGTCGGCTAGACTGCGGATAAAGCACGCCAATGATTTATTCCTTTCGTTCTTTCCTTCATTCCAGCCTGAGGTTCGACCGCCCGTGACCCAGCCCCGCCGCCTTAACCGATCCCTCGCCGCCGGGCTGTTCTGCCTGATGACCGCGACCGTCGTTCCGGCGCACCACGCCCAGGCCAAACAGGCCGAGAAACCGGACTTCAGCGCCAACACTTTCGTCGGCAACTATCTGGCGGGCCGTCAGGCCCAGCGGATGGGCGACCTGTCGTCCGCCGCCGATTATTACGGCGCGGCCCTGGCCCAGGAACCGACGACGCCGGGCCTGTTGCGTCAGGCCTTCATCGTCAACCTGATCGACGGGCGGATGGACGCGGCGGTCAAGCTGGCCCGTGAATACCTGAAGGACGACCCGGGCCAGACCATCGCGCAGCTGACCATCGCGGTCGACCACCTGAAGCACAAGCGCTTCAAGGAAGCGCAAGCGCTGCTCAAGAAGCTGCCGAAACAGGGCCTGTCTATCTTCACCCAGCCGCTGCTGTCGGCCTGGAGCCAATACGGCCAGGGCAAAGGCGATGACGCGCTCAAGGCGCTGAAACCGCTCGAGGATAAAAAGGGCCTGGAGAACCTTGTCGAAATTCACGAGGCCCTGATCCTGCAACTGACCGGCAAGGCCGACGAAGCCGGTAAGATGCTGACCGACGTGCTGGGCCGGCAGTCGCCGCCGTCATCCCGCGTCACGCACCTGCTGGGGGCGTTGTTGGAACGCGCGGGCGAGGGTGAAAAGGCGAAAGCCGTTTATCAACTGTACCTGGACTCGCACCCGGTCTCGCGCCTGATGGATACAGCCCTGGCCCGGATCGAAGCAGGCAAGAAACCGCCGCTGGCGATCAAGGATGCCCGCGACGGCGCCGCCGAGGCGCTATACGACATCGGCTCGTCCCTGCGTCGTCAGAACGCCCATGAAACCGGGATCGCGCTGATCCGCATGGCGCTTTATCTGAAGCCCGATTTTCCCGTCGCCCGGTTCGTCCTGGCCGACGTGCTGCAGGCCGAAGATCGGCTCGACCGGGCGGTTGAGGAATATGACGCCATCGCCGCCAAATCCGCCTATGGCTGGAGTGCGCAACTTCAGGCCGCATCGCTGCTGGGTGACCTGAACCGCTCGGAAGACGCCATCGCCCGTTTGAAGAAACTGGCCAAGCTGCGCACCGACCTGCCCGATCCGCACCTGCACATGGGCGACGTCTATCGCCGCATGGAAAAGTATCCGCAGGCGGCCAAGGCCTATTCGGAAGCAATCGAGCGGGTCAAAAACCCGCAGCCCCATCATTGGAGCCTGTATTACGCGCGGGGCATCGCCCTGGAGCGGGCCAAGCGGTGGAAAGATTCGGAAAAGGACCTGCTGAAGGCCTTGGACCTGCGCCCCGATCAGCCCTACGTCCTGAACTACCTGGGCTATACCTGGATCGACCAGGGCGAACAGCTCGACCGCGCCA
>CAXGUG010000076.1:0-19471 GCA_964012715.1 uncultured Rhodospirillaceae bacterium
TCACGCGCACGGCGGCCCATGCCACCGAACATATTCAGCTTCGGCCCGGCACGGACATTCCGGTGATCTGGGGCATCCTCTATCACATCTTCGAAAACGGCTGGGAGGACAAGGAGTTCATCCAGCAGCGGGTCTATGGCATGGACAAGATCCGCGAAGAAGTGCGCAAGTGGAACCCGGCCGAGGTCGAACGCGTGTCCGGCGTGCCCGGCTCGCAGTTGAAGCGCGTTGCCCGCCTGTTGGCCAACAACCGTCCGGGCGTGCTGACCTGGACCCTGGGGATCACCCAGCATACGGTCGGCAACAACAACACCCGTGCCCTTTGCATTCTGCAGTTGGCCTTGGGCAACATGGGTAAGTCCGGCGGCGGGACCAACATCTTCCGCGGCCACGACAACGTTCAGGGCGCCACCGACATGGGTGTGCTGTGCCACACCCTGCCGGGTTACTACGGCCTGGCGACGGGTTCGTGGAAGCATTGGGCCCGTGTCTGGAACGTCGATTACGACTACCTGCTGAAGCGGTTCCACTCCAAGAAGCTGATGGAAACGGCGGGCACCCCGGTGTCGCGCTGGTACGAGCAGGTGTTGACGCCAAAGGACCAGATCGACCAGCCCGACAACATGCGGGCGATGGTGTTCTGGGGCCATTCGGTCAACTCGCTGACCCGCCTGAACACGCAGTGGGAAGCCTTCACCAAGCTGGAACTGCTGGTGGCGGTCGATCCCTATGTGCCGATCTCGGCGATCATGGGTGACCGCAAGAACAACACCTACATCCTGCCGGCCTGTTCGCAGTTCGAGACCTATGGCTCGATCACCGCGTCCAACCGGTCGGTTCAGTGGCGGGAAAAGATCGTCGATCCGATCTTCGAATCCAAACCCGACCACGTGATCATGTACCTGTTCGCCAAGAAGTTCGGTTTCGAAAAGGAGCTGTTCAAGAACATCAAGGTCAATGGCGAAGAGCCGTTGATCGAGGACATCCTGCGCGAAATGAACCGGGGCTTCTGGACCATCGGTTACACCGGCCAGTCGCCGGAACGTCTGCGCCTGCATATGCAGAACCAGGCGACCTTCGACAAGACGACGTTGAAAGCCAACGGCGGCCCGTGCGACGGCGAATACTACTGCCTGCCGTGGCCGTGCTGGGGCACCGCGGAAATGAAGCACCCGGGTACGCCCAACCTGTACGATCCGTCATTGCCGGTGGCCGAGGGCGGGCTCGCCTTCCGCGCCCGCTTCGGGGTCGAACGCAACGGCGTCAACCTGTTGGCCGAAGGCTCTTATCCGGTCGGCTCGGAAATCAAGGACGGTTATCCCGAGTTCACCATGGCCGCCCTGAAGAAACTGGGCTGGGACAAGGACCTGACCGACGAAGAGCGCAAGGTCATCGAAGGCATCGCCGGCGATAAGACCAACTGGAAGACCGACCTGTCGGGCGGTATCCAGCGCGTTGCGATCAAGCATGGTTGTGCGCCCTTCGGCAACGCCAAGGCCCGGGCCGAGGTCTGGGGCTTCCCGGATCCGATCCCGATCCACCGCGAGCCGCTGTACACGCCGCGCCGGGACTTGGTCGCCGACTATCCGACCTATCGCGACGGCCGCATGTACCGCCTGCCGATCCAGTACGAAAGCATCCAGAAGCAGGACTTCGCCAAGGACTTCCCGCTGGTGCTGACGTCGGGCAGCGTGGTCGAGCACGAAGGCGGGGGTGCGAAGTCGCGCGCCAACCCGTGGCTGGCCGAACTGGCCCCGGAAGCCTTCATCATGGTCAACCCGCGCGATGCCAATAACCTGGGCATTCGCCATAGCGACAAGGTGAAGGTCGAAGGACCGGAGGGCGGCGAAATCTTCGTCAAGGCGAAGGTGACCGAAGCCGTGGCGCCGGGCGTGACCTGGATGCCCTATCACTGGGGCGAACAGCTTCAGGGCAAGGATATCACCAGCAAGTATCCCGATGGCACCGGTCCCTACGTCGTCGGCGGTCCCGCCAACGCCGTGCTCACCTATGGCTACGATTCAGTGACGAATATTCAAGAAAACAAAGCGTCGCTGTGCCGCGTCTCTAAGGCTTGAGGAGGAGACTGAATCATGGCTCGTATGAAGTTCCTTTGTGATGCCGAACGTTGCATTGCCTGCAACGCCTGCGCCACCGCGTGTAAGAACGAACACGAAGTGCCGTGGGGCATCAATCGCCGCCGCGTCGTCACCATCAATGACGGCAAGGCGGGGCAACGGTCCATCTCGGTCGCCTGCATGCATTGCTCTGACGCACCCTGCATCGCGGTCTGCCCGGTGGATTGCATCTATCAGACGGAAGAAGGCGTGGTCCTTCATTCCAAGGACCTGTGCATCGGTTGCGGGTACTGCTTCTTCGCCTGTCCGTTCGGCGCACCTCAGTATCCGCAGGCGGGCAATTTCGGCAGCCGGGGCAAGATGGACAAATGTACCTTCTGTTCCGGCGGGCCGGAGGAAGACAACTCCGCCGCCGAATTCCAGAAGTACGGCCGCAACCGGCTTGCCGAGGGCAAGCTCCCGTTGTGCGCCGAAATGTGTTCCACCAAGGCCCTCCTTGGTGGTGACGGAGACCTAGTCTCCAACATCTACCGCGAGCGTGTCGTTGCCCGAGGTTTCGGGTCGGGCGCTTGGGGTTGGGGCTCTGCGTACAGCCCCAAAGCCGGTTCCTAACACCGGTTGATTTGCTGGTACCTTTGAGGTGGCGCCGCGAGTTCTCCCTTGGCGCCACCTCATTTTTCTAAGGTTGCAGACCCTTGGGTGCCGGCGTCGAAACACATTTCGCCAATACTTTCTGGCAGGGCCGACATGACTGATCGTCCCGAAATCAGTTGGGGGATTTGCAAATGATCCGTTCCCGATTTTCCGGTCTCCGCGCTGCTCGTGCGGCCGGCATCTTGTTCTTCAGCGTCTGTCTGATGTTTGCGGCGATGGCGGCGACCTTGCCGTCGCCCGCCCTGGCGCAATCCAATACGCCCGCGGTCACGTCGCAGGGCCTACCCACCCATCTGGGCGCCATCGGCAGCACCGCCGAAATGTGGCGCTCCGTCCGCCACGGCATTCAGGGCACGACCGGTCTGCCCGATCCCAAGGCCGGGACCCTAGTCCAATCCGAAGGCGAGAACCTACGCCTGTTCCGAAACGGTCCGCTGTCGCGCTGGGGTGGCTGGCTTTTGTTGGCGGCCGTCGTCGGCATCGCGTTGTTCTTCGCAATTCGCGGGCGCATCCGCATCGACGCCGGGCCCTCGGGCCGCACGATCGAACGCTTCAACGCGCTGGAACGTTTTACCCATTGGCTGACGGCGGTGTCGTTCATCGTGCTCGGCCTGACCGGGTTGAACATCCTGTATGGCAAGATCGTGCTGCTGCCGATCCTGGGGCCATCGGCGTTCGCCACGCTGACCGCCTGGGGCAAGTACGCGCATAACTACATTGCCTTCGCCTTCATGCTGGGCGTGGTGTTGATGTTCGTCCTGTGGGTTCGCCACAATATTCCGAACCTGGGCGACCTGCGCTGGCTGGCCAAGGGCGGGGGGCTGTTTTCCAAGGGCACGCATCCACCGGCGGCGAAGTTCAACGCCGGACAGAAGATCATTTTCTGGTCGGTCATCCTAGGTGGTGGGTCAATCGCCTTTTCCGGGTTGTGCCTGTTGTTCCCGTTCGAGATCTATCCCTTTGCCGGAACATTCAAGATTTTGAACGGCCTTGGGTTCAGCCTGCCGACGGCGCTGACGCCCCTGCAGGAAACGCAATTGGCCCTGCTGTGGCACGCCATTGTCGCCCTGGTGCTGATCGCCATCGTCATCGCGCATATCTACATCGGCTCGCTTGGGATGGAAGGCGCGCTCGACGCCATGACCTCCGGTCAGGTCGATGTGAATTGGGCGCATGAACACCATTCGATCTGGTTGGACGAAGCCCAAGGGCACGCGCCCGCGGGCGGCGACGACTGACGATTATCCCGCTCTTTCGGGAGGAGTGAGGACGGTGCGAGCCGGCGGTTCAAAGACGGACCGCCGGTTCCGCCGGATAATCCAGCGCAAACGTGCCGGGCTGGGGCATATTGCCTTGTGCCAGGAAAAACGTTTAGGTTGACGACCCTAACAACCGGCGGGTGGGTCGCATATGCCTCTAGGGAAAGAAGAATTCCTGACGACCAAGGAGTTGGCGAGCCTACTCCGCGTTAAGGAACGTAAGGTTTATGAATTGGCGTCCAATGGTCAGGTGCCCTGCACCCGCGCCATGGGAAAGCTGCTGTTTCCGCGCGATGCGGTCGATCGCTGGTTGAACGAGAACGCCTCGGGCTTCGACGCCGCGCCCTCTCGGACCCTGCCGAACGTCTTTCTGGGTAGCCATGACCCCTTGCTGGATTGGGCGCTGCGGGAATCGCAATGCGGTATCGCGACCTTTTTCGATGGATCGTTGGACGGCTTGGACCGGTTCGACAACCGCGAAGGCGTGGCCACGGGGCTGCATGTTTATAACGCCGCCGATAAAAGCTGGAACGTCGGCCCGGTCGAAGCCCGCTTCAAACAGTCCCCGGCCGTTTTGGCCCAATGGGTCTGGCGCGAACGGGGCCTGATCGTTCGCCCCGAACTAGCGGGCAAGGTCACGGAATTGGCCGATATCAAAAAGCTGAAACTGGTGCCGCGCCAACGCGAAGCCGGGAGCCAGCGCCTGTTGGAACAGTTGCTGGACGACGCCGGGATCGCGGCGGCGGACCTGAACCTGCAAGGTGTCGCCCGGACCGAAACCGAAGCCGTGATGTCGGTTTACGAAGGCGCGGCGGACGTGGCCTTCGGCCTGCAATCCCTGGCCCATCAATATCGCCTGGCCTTCGTGCCGATGATGCGCGAACGCTTCGATATTTTGGTCGATCGCTGGTCCTGGTTCGAAGAACCGATGCAGGCGTTCCTCGCCTTCTGCAACAGCGACGCCTTCCGCAAGCGCCTGGGAGATCATCCCGGCTATGATGCCGAGGGCATGGGGACGATCCTGTTCAACGGCGCGCCCTGAGCCGATAAACAATCACGCAACCTGTTTCAAACGGCGCTTTATGCGCCGTTTGTATTTTTCGTCCTTTTTCGGCACTATTCCCGCAACGATTTCGCATATTCCGCGAAACGGGTGGGAACGTCATGGATCGCAGCAAATCGCAAAAGGTCACCGGCTGGCTGGGCGAATTATCCGGTTCCGTCGCCGATTTCGGCACCTTTCTGCCGTTGGTCATCGGCGTGCTGGCCATTCAAGGCTTTGATGGCGCGGGTGTCCTGACCGGATTTGGGTTATTCGCCCTGATCGTCGCGCTCGTTTATCGCCGTCCCATCCCGATCCAACCGATGAAGGCCGTCGCCGCCCTGATCATCGTCGGCGCCCTGACCCCCGCCCAGGCCATGGCCAGCGGGGTGATCATCGGTGGGGTTCTGCTGATCCTGGCGTTATCCGGGGTCGTCAGCCGGATTGCCCGCTTGGTTCCGATGTCGGTCATCATGGGCATCCAATTCGGGGTCGGCGCGCAATTAGCGCTGTTGGGTGGGCAACTCGTTTTCGATCAGCCGTTGTTCGGCGGCGCGGCGTTGGCCTTGTTGCTGCTGTTGTTCCTGACGCCCTATCGACATTTGGGGTCGTTCGTCGTGGTCGTCACGGCGGCGATGGCGTTTCTGTTGTCCGGCGATGCGCCGCAGGCCTCGTTCGGCCTAGGCTTGCATCTGCCTGCCGTCGCTTTCCCGGCCCTGTCTGATTTCCAAGTCGCCTTGACCACGGCGGCTTTGCCGCAGTTGGCGTTGACGCTGTCAAATGCGGTTCTGGCGACTTCGGCCATTGCCGGGGATTATTTCCCGGAGGACAAGGCCCGCCTGAGCCCCCGGAACCTGTCTCTCAGCACCGGGGTTCTTAATTTGGTTCTGGCGCCGTTCGGCGCGCTGCCGATGTGTCACGGCTCCGGTGGATTGATCGCGCAGTATCGTTTCGGCGCGCGGGTCTGGGGCGCGCCGCTGCTATTCGGTGTGTTCTGCCTGGGGTTGGGCCTGGGCTTCGGGCCGCAGGCGCGGGATATCCTGATGCTCATCCCGATCGGCGCGGTGGGCGCGATCCTGGCCGTGGCCGGGGCGGAAATGGCCTTCCACCGCAAGGTGTTCCAGGTCAAACCGAGCTGCCGCGTGGTGATCCTGGTGACCGGGCTGGCTTGCGTCGGCATCAACGTCGCCGTCGGCTTGCTGATTGGTCTCGCCGCAGAAGGGCTGCGGACCCTTTATTACCGCCGCCGCGGGGAAAGCACCGGCATTTGAAAGCTTATGCTGCCGGTTTGCGCAGCAACAGGCGGGCGATGCGCGCCTCGCCGCGATGGCGCAGGCCCTCGTTGACGCGGATGCGGCCTTTCAGGGCTTCCATTACGTCCAGCCCGTCCAGGGCGTCGAGCAGGTCCGTCATTTCGTAAAGCAGATCCGGGTTGTCCGGGCCCAGGGTTCGGCCGCCGGCCCCGGCGGGGGCGAAGCCTTCGGCGACGAACCAGCCGCCAGGGGCCAGAGCCGCCGCGGCCCGCCGCGCAGCCTCGAGCCGGACCGCGGCTTCGCACTGCAGGTACATCAGGAACACGGAATCCCATTGCCGTCCCGCTGGCGGCGTCCAGTCAGCCAGGTTGGCGACGATGCGGTCCACGGTCACGCCGCGCGCCGCATCGTGGGCCAGGGCGTGTTTGGTCGCGGTCTGGGACATATCGACGGCCGTGACCGCCAAGCCCTGTTCCGCCAGCCAGCCACCGTTGCGCCCGTCGCCGTCGGCGAGGCACAAGGCAGAGCGAGGGGCGAAGTCCGAGCGGGCCATGATTTCGCGCAGATATTCGCAGGGCTGATCGCCGAACAGGCGGTCATGGGGCTCGGTTCCCGCCTTGGCGTAGCGTGAATCCCAATCCTTCATGGCGTCCTCCCCGTCGGCATGGTCGTGCTTCTTATTCCTACGCCTTCGGGCGGGAGTTTTCCAGTTCTGGCGGGGCCTTAGCTGAGCGACCGGCGGTCGAAGGTGATGCTTTTGATCATCGCATGGATCGGCAGGCCGGGGGCCAGTTTCAGGTCGGCCACGGCCTCGCGGGTGATGCGCGACCGTAGGCGCCCGCCGCCCACGTCGATCAACGTTTCGGCATAGGCCGTGCCCGGCTCTTCGCGAACTTCGACGACCGTTCCCGCCAGCACGTTTCGGATGCTGATCCCGGTCGGCGGTTGCAGGGCCAGCGAGACGTCGCGGGCGCGGATGCGCAGGCGCACCGTCTCGCCGATGGCAGCATCGACGGCGGGGATGGTCAGGGTCTGACCGTTCAGGTCCAGGCGGGTCAGGTTGAATGCGGCATCCTGTGCTTTCACCTGGGTGGTCAGCATCACACCCGCTTCGAACCGGCCGGTCAGCGGTTGCAGGTCCAGGCGCTCCAGGATATCGCCGACCGGTCCTTCGGCGACCTTGCCGCCGCGCGACAGGATGACCAGCCTGTCGGCTAGGCGCGTGACCTCGGCAATGTCGTGGCTGACGTAGAGGATCGGAATATTCAGTTCCTGATGAAGCAATTCGAAATAGCTGAGGATTTCGTCCTTGGTCGAGCGGTCGAGCGCCGACAGGGGCTCGTCCATCAGCAACAGGCGCGGTTCGGACAACAGGGCCCGACCCACGGCCACGCGCTGCCGCTCGCCACCGGACAGTTTCGCCGGTGCGCGGTCTAACAGATGCTCGATGCGCAGCAGGTCGACCACTTGATCGAAGGCGATGGCGGGCCGGTCGCCGTTGTCGCGTGGCGCGCGGCGCGCACCGTAGTCCAGATTGCGCCGCACCGACAGGTGGGGGAACAGGCTGGCTTCCTGAAAGACGTAGCCGACGCGCCGTTTGTGCGGCGGGCGGAACAGACCCTGGGTGTCGTCCTGCCAGGGGCGGCTGCCAACAGTCAGGCGACCGGGCAGGCGATGCAGCCCGGCGATGCAGCGCAGGATCGTCGTCTTGCCGCAACCGGATGCACCGAACAGGGCGGTGACGCCGGACAGCGGTGCCTGAAACGCGATGTTCAGGTCGAAGCTGCCGATCCGCCCGGCGAAGGCGGCGTCCAGGATGGGCTGGCCGTCGGTCATGGCTGCGGCCGTCCGATGCGTTTTTCGATCAGGGTCATGGTCAAGATTACGACGAAGGCGAAAACCAATAGGCCACCGGCCAGGATATGGGCCTCGGTCCAGCGCAGGGTTTCGACATAGTCGTAGATCGCGACCGACAGGACCTTGGTCTCGCCCGGAATGTTGCCGCCGATCATCAGAACCACGCCGAATTCACCGACCGTATGGGCGAAGCCTAGAACAGCCCCGGTCAGGAAACCGGGCCGGGCCAGGGGAACGGCGACGGACCAGAACGCATCCCAGGGCGAGGCATGCAAGGTGGCAGCGACCTCCATTGGGCGGTCGCCGAAGGCTTCGAAGGCGTTGCGGATCGGCTGTACGACGAAGGGCATGGAATAGAAGACGGAGCCGATGACCAACCCTTCGAAGGTAAAGGCCAGGGAGCGTTCGCCCCAAAGCCCCGCGATCCAGCCGCCGGGTCCGTCCGGCCCCATGGCGACCAACAGGTAAAAGCCCAACACGGTCGGCGGCAGGACCAGCGGCAGGGCGACCACGGCGGCGACGACTTCCTTCCACCGGGCCTTGGACCGCGCCAGCCACCAGGCGATGGGCGTGCCGATAATCAAGAGGGCCACGGTCGTAACCGCGGCCAACTCCAGGGTCAGGCGAATGGGCGACCAGAGGCCGTCGAGATCAGGCATCGGGTTTGATTTTCGGAGGCTCGCCCACGCCATAGCCGAACTTTTCCTTCACCTGGTTGGCGTCGGGGCCGCCCAGGAAGATCAGAAAGGCCCGCGCGGCGGGATTGGTTTTGCCGTTGTTCAACAGGATCGCGTCCTGAGCGATGGCGGGATACAGGTTTTCCGGCACCAGCCAGCGCGACCCGTCGGTATGGGCCGCGATCTGCGACAGGGCGACGAAACCCAATTCCGCGTTGCCGGAGGCGACGAACTGATGCGTTTGGGCGATGTTGTTTCCCTGCACGATCTTGGCTTTGACCGCGTCGTACACGCCCAGCGCCTTCATCGCGGCCACGGCGGCGGCGCCGTAGGGGGCGGTCACCGGGTTGGCGATGGCGATCTTGGAAAACCTGCCTTGCTTCAGGGTGCCGGGGCCGTCGACCAATTTGGCGTCGCGGCTGTACAGCGCGATCTTGCCGGTGGCATAGGTAAAGCGGCTGTCGGCCTGGGCCAGACCTTCGGCCCCTGTTTTCTGCGGGCGTTTCTGATCTGCGGCGAGGAATACCTCGAACGGTGCGCCCTTGGCGATCTGGGTGAACAACTGCCCGGTCGACCCGAAGCTGAACACTGCCTTGTGCCCGGTCTTTTCCTCGAACAGCGCGCCGATATCTTTCGCCGCCTGGGTAAAGTTGGCGGCGACAGCGATCTTGACCTCATCAGCGTTGACCGGAGCCGCAGCGAAACAAAACGCGACGGCGGCGGCGAATTGAACCACCCGTCGGCGAAGCTGGGTTTTGAGTTGGAATGCGGCGGTCATGGTGGTTCCTCCCGATAGACTGAATCCCGATATGACAAGTTGGATATATCGGAACCTATATCGCGAACCGGCCTGTTGGCAAGCCTGACAATTGCGGGCGGCTATTCTTCGCGGCCCGAAACCTTCAACAACAACTCCCGCATCCGGGCAAGATCGCTGGCAATGGCCTTGGTCGTCTTGGCTTCCATCTTGCGGTATTCGTCCAAAACGGTCTTGCCCAGGTCGGTCAATGCAGCACCGCCCCGGGCGTTGCCGCCGCGTGACGTGGTGACCAGGGGTGTGCCGAACTGTACGTTCAGGGCCTCGATCAAACCCCAGGCTTTCTTATAGCTCATGCCCAGGCGCCGCCCGGCGGCGGCGATGGAGCCGGTTTCGGCGACGCCTTCCAACAGATCAGCCTTGCCGGGCCCGATCGCGACGTCGGGGGCCAGGACGACCCGCAGACGCGCGCCGGTTTGTTGGTTTCCTGCTTTCATGGGGGCATTCTATCTCTAGGAATCCTTGCGGTCAGGTGAAATTCCCCATTCATGGGTTGGGCCGCTTGGGCGGGCTGGGGTAGGATGCCCGCCGCTTGAATTCATTGTTTCTGACAGGACCGGAACCGACGACCATGACCAAACCCGCCGACGACCAGGGTGCCGTGCATCTGACCCGCGAAGGGAACGTTGCCTTTCTGACCTTCGACCGCCCGCAGGCCCGCAACGCCATGACCTGGACCATGTACAACGACATGGCCAAGGCCTGTGACGAGATCATGGACGACCCGACGGTGCGCGTGGCCGTGTTCCGCGGCGCGGGGGGCAAGGCCTTCGTCGCTGGAACGGATATCGCTCAGTTCCTGGAATTCTCCTCGGGCGATGACGGCTTGGCCTATGAGGAAAAGGTCGAGACCTATATTTCCCGCCTTGAGCGCCTGCCCATGCCGACCCTTTGCGTGGTCGAAGGCTGGGCCGTCGGCGGCGGGATGGCCATCGCCAATGCCTGCGATTTCCGCATCGCCACGGCGGGTTCGCGCTTCGGCGTGCCGATCGCCCGCACGTTGGGCAACTGCCTGTCGGCGCAGAACCTGCGCGCTCTGACCGAGACCCTGGGCCTGCCCATGGTCAAACGCATGCTGATGCTGGCCGAAATGCCCGAGGCGGAAGAGCTTCTGTCCCATGGCTATCTGCTCGGTGTCGCCGATCCCGATGGGATCGACGCCCTACAGAACGAGATTGTCGGCAAGCTTCTCGGCCATGCCCCGGTGACCATGCGGGTCACCAAGGAAGCCCTGCGCCGCCTGGGCACGGACCTGACGCCCGACGACCGCGACCTGATTCACGCCGCTTACGGCAGCCGCGATTTCAAACACGGCGTCGAAAGCTTCGTGAACAAGCAGAAGCCGGACTGGAAGGGCGAATAAGCCCGACCCTACGGCGCGGCGAAAAACTCGAACCGCAGCCCACCCGGAATCGTACACAGAAAATGCCGCGCCGGAGATTCCGGCCGGACCGGGCAGGGCGCGCATTCGATCGCGACGCCGGGCCAATCGCGGACCCGCTCGTATACGGTTTCGAGCGCCTCCGCGTTCGCGACTTTCAGCGCCAAGTGATGCAGGCCGATGTTCTTCTTTCGGTCGAAGGGCGTAGCGGTCGCGGGATCTTCCGCCTGCCACAGCGTCAGCATGACCGTCCCATCCGAAACGAATACCGCCGGATAGTCGGGGACTTCCCCGACTTGTTGAAAGCCGAGTGCGTCTTCCAGGAAAGTCTTGATCGGGGCCAGGTCGGGAACCGTCAGGCCGACATGATGCGCGCCTTGGGTCAGCGGGGCTGGGGTGGTCATTTGAATGCTCCGTTCTGAGAAAAAATATACAGAACGGTCTATATAATATATCGGCAAAGACAACGGCAACCGTCTTGTCACCGGGTCACGCGTTCTTGATGGCGGGGTGGTGCGTCAGGTAGGGAAGCGGCGCTGCAGGTCCGCGACCTGTTCCGGCGTCAGGAAGCTGGTATCCAGCCCGCGCAGCATCAGATAGAGCTTGGCCGTTTCTTCCAATTCCTCGGTCGCATAAACCGCGTCGGCCAGGGATTTTCCGGCCACGACCGGGCCGTGGTTGGCCAGCAGCACTGCATGATGGTCCGAGGCCAGTTCCTTCACCGCCTTGGCCAGATCGATGCTGCCCGGCGGGAAGAACGGCACCAGGGGCAGGGCCCCGACCTTCATGGCGTAATAGGCGGTGATCGGCGGCAGCACGTTCTTCGGGTTCACTTCCTTTAGGCAGCTGACGGCGACCGAATGGGTCGAATGCAGGTGCACGATGGCCTGCGCCTGGGCGCGTTGCTCATAGACCGCCATATGCAGGAAGGTTTCGACCGTCGGTTTGTCGCCGTCGATATGATTGCCCTCGCGGTCCAGCTTGGATATCCGCGCCGGGTCTAGGCGGCCCAGGCAAGACCCGGTCGGCGTCATCAGCCAGCCGCCGTCTGCCGTCCGGACACTGATATTGCCGGTCGAGGCATGGGTCAGGCCCCGGTCGAACATGGATTTGCCGAGCAGCGCGATCTCATCCCGCAGTTTGCTCTCGGCGCTCATCAATCGTCCCCGCCGTCCAACATGCCGAGGGCTTTCTCGAAGAAGTCTTCCCCGCCGAAATTGCCGGATTTCAACGCTAATGCCAGGGGCGCTTCGTCGGTGGCGCCCAGGGTCAGGCTTTCCGTCCACGGCACGCCGGGATCGATTTCCGGGCCGATCCGCATTGCCCGCACGCCCAACGCCGTGACGACCGCGCCCGAGGTCTCGCCCCCGGCCACGACGAACCGCCGCACGCCGCCGTCGCGCAGGTTCGCGGCCAGATGGCCGAAGAACCGTTCGACCGTGTCGCCCGCCCGGTTGCGACCCAGCTCCGACTGAACCTTCTGCACCGTGTCCGGATCGGCCGTGGAATAGACGACCTGCGGTCCGGCCTCGATGTCGCGCAAAATCTCATCGGCGAGGGTCCGCGCGGCGACCGCCGCATCGGATAGCTTCAAGGGATCGATCTGATGGCTCGGCCAGCGTTTGCGCGCGCGGGCGACCTGGGTCCGCGTCGCCTGGGAACAGCTTCCGGCCATGACGATCGTCGGGCCATCGACCTCCGGCAGGCGGGGCGGCGTCGCCGCGCCCAACAGGCCCCGGCGGCGATAGTTTTCGGGCAGGCCGAGGGCGATACCAGAGCCACCGGTGACCAGCGGATGATCGGCCACGGCGCGGCCGATCACACCCAAATCGGCGTCGTCCAGGGCATCGACAATGGCATAGCGGTTGCCGCCTTTCTTCAGGGCCTCGAACGCGGTTCTCACGCGCTCGTACCCATGGCGTACGATATTCAGATCGACCAGCCCGACCAGTTCGTCGGTTTGGCGGCTGAGGACCCGGACCAGATTGGGGTCGCGCATCGGCGTCAGCGGATGGTCCTTGAGGCTGGATTCCGATAGCAGCACATCGCCGACGAACAGATAGCCTTTGTAGATTGTCCGCCCCGTGGTCGGGAACGCCGGACAGGCGATGGCGAAATCGGCGTGCAGGGCATCCAACAGGGCATCGCTGACCGGCCCGATGTTACCGATGTCGGTGGAATCGAAGGTCGAGCAGTATTTGAAGAAGAACTGTTTGGCGCCGACGACCTTCAGCCATGCCAGGGCGGCCAAGGAGTCGGAAACGGCTTCGTGCACGGGGCAGGTGCGGGACTTCAGCGCCACGACCACGGCATCGGCATCGCCCAGGTCCTTGGCGCTGGCGCTGCCGGGCACGCCATTGACCTGAACCACGCGCATGCCGTTCTTGACCAGGGTATTGGCCAGGTCCGTTGCCCCGGTGAAATCGTCGGCGATACACCCCAGGATGATCGGCATGATGGATGGTCCTTATCTTATTCCTGCACGTTACGCATGGTCATGGCCGTGACCGCCCCGGCCAGGGCAAGGGCCGACAGGACGGCGATCGCCGTCGCGATGCTGAAGCCCATGAGAAAGCCGACGAAGGCCCCCGTCATTAATAAAAGGACGCCGATCACGGTATTGCTGAGCGCCACATACTCGGCCTTATGCTCGCCCCCGGCAAGATCGACGACATGGGTCTTGCGTCCGATCCGCACCCCGGCGTGGGCGATCCCCAGCACGAACAGCACGCCGGCATAGAAGGCGATGGAATTGGCAGCCGTGGGCGCGAATTCCAGCACCGCCAGAACGACAACGCCCAAAGCCCCGGCAATGGCGGCCGAGATCGCCATCGTGGCGCGGGACGAGCGATCCGCGAACGACCCCCAGAACGATGAGCTGACTGCCGATGCCAGCCCTGTGGCGACGATCAGCCACCCCAGACCGTCCAAGGACAGTCCCGATTGCGCCTGGGCCAAAGCGACATAGAGCGGCGAGACCAGGGCCGTCGACAGCATCAAGGCCCGCGCCGTCAGAAACCGGCGCAATTCGGGATCGTGCATCAGAAGCGTCACCTGTTCCCGAACCAGACTGCCGATCCCGCGCCCGCCCTCGGTCGCGCCGGGAAATTCGACCACCCGCATGTAAACGGCGGCGGCGGTCAGCCAGCATCCCCCGGCGGCGGCGATCAAACCGAACAGCAACCAGTCGGGGCGCGTTTCCGCCGGGCTGAGCATCAGAAAAACGCCGACCGCTCCGGCGGCCAGACCAGAGGCCGTGGCCGCATGGCCGCTGACCCGGCCGCGCCGTCCTTTCGAGACGGTCTTTCCCAGTACATCCTTGGAAGCGATAGAGCCGAACCCCCGCGCCAGGCTGAACGCGAACAACAGGGCGATCACGGCCCATCCGGCGGCGGTGCCATGCAGGCCGAGAAGCGCGGCCCCCGCCATGGCCAGGATGCACAAACCTTGGATCACGGTGGCGACGGCCCAGAAGCCCTTGCGCACGGGGTAATGACGGATTGCCGCCCCGGCCAGGATTTGCGGCAGCAGGGCCAGGGATTCCCGGATCGGAACCAGGAAGCCGGTGAAATAGGCGGGTGCCCCCATGGCCCCCAGCAGCCAGGGCAGGACGACCTTTGAATCCGCCAGGGCGTCGCCGGTTTTGCTGAGCGCCTGGGCCGCCGTCTGAGCGACGATGTTGATCGGCTGTTCATGGCATTGGGATTCGGGGATGTCGCGGCACAGGCGCGCGTCCTCGTCGCCGGTGACCATGTCCAGCAGTTGTTCCGTCACCGGGGCCGTGATCGACGTCATCGCTCGGGTCCGCTTTCCGGGGTCAGTCTGCCACGTCGAGACGGGCCAGGTAGCGCGGATTGCTCTCGGCCAATTCGGTGCGAACCACGGCGCGCAGATGCGCCAGAGTGCCTTGCGGGGCTTTGCCGTCGCGGATCGCCCGGACCAGGGCGCGGTTCAGGGATGTCAGGTCTCCGTCCGCGTTCAGCAGGTCTTTCAGGGTTGCTGCTTCGGCCTGTTCCGATGCATCGCCGATGGCGGCTTGTCGCTCGGCAATGGCGCGGGCGTTGCGGACCATGGCGGCGACGTAGTTGGCGTTTCCGGCATTCGGGTCGGCCTGGGCCTCGGTTTTATCGGCGACGTCGATCAGCGCTGCGCCGCTGGGGTTCTTTCTCATGCCGCGTCTCCGGTCATGGCCAGGATTTCGTGTTCCAACTCCGGCACCACATGGGCGGTCAGGGCTAGCTCCAGCGAGGTCTCCTCGCCCGAGACATGCCGCCACGCCTGTTGCAGGGCGATCACCGCCCAGCGCACATGGGCCATTACTTCCCAATAGGTCACGGCGGCGGGATCGACCGACGCGCCGGAAACCGAGGCATACCCAGCCAGGAACGCCGCGCGCGGGCCCAGACCCCCGGCCTCTTCCTCCCACCGGCCGAAGCGCCAGCATTTGGCCAGGAACCAGCCGATATCCTCTAACGGGTCGGACCATCCGGCGAACTCCCAATCCAGGGTCGCGGAGAGCTTGCCGTCCTCGATCATCAGATTGCCGGTTCGGTAATCGCGATGGCACAGCACCAAGGCGCCCGGGGCCGGGGCATGATCGGCCAGCCAGGCCAGTCCCCATTCCACAGCGGGATGCGGGTCTGGCAGGGCGTCCAGATAGGCGCGGTACTGCGCGACCGAGGCCCGGGCGGGATCGGCCGGCGGCGGCCCCAGGAATTCCAGTCCGGGACGCGGCGGCGTGATGGTGTGTATTCGGGCCAGGTTGGCCCCCAACTCATGAACCAAGTCCGCGTTGGGGGCGGCCTTGACCAGCCGTCCGCCACGGGCCTCGCCCATCACCCGGTGCATCAGGAAGAACGGCCCGCCCAGGATCCTCTCGTCCTCGCATAGCACGCAGGGCGTGGGCACGGTCACGCCCGCGTCATGGGCGGCTTTCAACAGGGCGAATTCCTCGGCCCGGGAATGGCTGGTCGCCACGGCGGATTGGGCGTCGCGCCGCAGGACCAAGTCATGATGGCCGGGCCAGTCGCCACCGGCGACGGAGATTTCCAGGCGGTGGTTTTCCTGAATGGCGCCGCCGGACAGGCGGTTGGTGGAGATAACCTCCACCGCCACCCCGGCCTGCTCCGCGAGCCATTCAGTCAGACGGGCAAGATGATCTGCCGACAGATTTCCGGACACGGTCGGGCTCAGCCCCAATGCCAATAGTCCAGGCCGTGCTCACGGAACTGCCCGGCCAGGACCATTTTGTGAACCTCGGACGCGCCGTCGACCAGCCGCGCCTGACGGGCGTAGCGATAGATCCATTCCAGAACCGTGTCCTTGGAATAGCCCTTGGCCCCGCAAAGCTGGATCGCCGTATCGACGCATTTATGCAGGGTATCGGCGACCTGAACCTTGGCGGTCGAAACCTCGGCCCGCGCCCGGCTGCCCTGGTCCAGGGTCCAGGCGGCGTGCATGGTCAACATGCGGCCGATCTGGATTTCCTTGGCCGCGTCGCCCAACAGCAACTGCACGCTTTCGCGGTCGGCCAGACGGGTGCCGAAGGCTTCGCGTTCGGAAATGTATTCATCGGCGATTTCCAGCGACCGCTTGGCCAGGCCCAGCCAGCGCATGCAATGGGTCAGTCGCGCCGTGCCCAGGCGGATCTGCACGCATTTCATGCCTTCGCCGACACCCATCAGGCGGTTTTCGTCGGGAATTTCCAGGCCGTCGAACTTCAGCTCGCAATGGCCGCCGTGTTCTTCCGGGCCCATGATCGGGACGCGGCGGACGATTTCCCATCCCGGCTGGTCCTTATGAAACAGGAAGGCCGTCAGGTTGCGGCGCGCGTCGTCGGACGTCCGCGCCAGCAGGATGAAGTGATCGGCCACGCCGGCCCCGGTGATGAACCATTTGTGGCCATGCACGACCCAGGTGTCGCCTTTCTTTTCGGCGCGGGTCTTCATCATCCCGGACGGATCGGACCCGGCCCCGGGGGCCGGTTCGGTCATGACGATCGAGGACCGGACCTTGCCGTCGATGATCGGCTGCAGCCACTTTTCCTTTTGCGCGTCGGTCGCGACCTTGTTCAAAACATACATATTGCCGTCGTCGGGGGCGGCGGCGTTGAACACCACCGGGCCGAAGATCGAGCGGTTCATTTCCTCGTAACAGGCGGCCATGCCGACCGTGTCGAACCCGCGCCCACCGCGCGCCACCGGCATGGACAGCGACCACAGGCCTTGTTCCCGGGCCTTGGCGCGCATGGTTTCCAGCAGGTCCAGGCGGATATTCTCGTGTTCGTCGAAGCTGGACGGATCGGATTCAAGGGGAAGTAGGTTTTCGGCGACGAAGCGGCGAATGGCTTGACGCGTTTCATCCACTTCGGGTGTCAGATTGAAGTCCATAAAGGCTGTTTCCTGTCATTCTGCACAATGTCGTGCGGTTCTTGCCCGCGGTCGGGGCCGGGAGAGTAGCAGATTTGGCGAAAAAACCGGAAGCCTCCGCCAAGGATTCCTTCGATATCCGTCGGAAAAAACCAAGTTGTCAGGATGCGATCAGGATGTTGGCCCATCATTTGCTTAATTGAATAAAAAACAGCTCTTGGGGGCGGGGTGATCAATTTCAAAGGTACCCGCCATGATCTTGAACGAACATAAAGATTTTCGGAAAAACCCACGATCTGCCGTGCACGGCGAGGTCGAGGTGGAGGTTTCCTGCGCCGGCTTGCACCGGGGTGCGCAATTACGCGACATGTCGGTCGGCGGGGCCTCGGTCGTTTATCCCGATGGGGTGGTGTCCGCGGAGGACCCTATCCAACTCGATGAAGAGATCCTGCTGGTGATCCGCGGTCGCGCCCATGTGCCGGGCCGTGTGGTGCGGGTGTTCGACAACGGTTTCGCCGTCGAATTCGATTGGTCGATTGATGTCGAACGCGACCGTTTTAACAACTATGCCTAAAGTCGGTACGGACGAATTTTAGTCCGCTCTGGCATGGTTGTTGCTCCTATCGGTGCGGTGCATCCAGATTGGAGTTTCGACCATGCTGACCAAATTCTTCGCCAAGAAGGTAGACCTTGCCGCTGACGCCACCGCTTCCTTGCGGGCGATCGGCAACTCGACGGCGATCATCGAATTTTCGCCGGATGGAAAAGTCATCTCGGCAAATCCCAACTTTCTCCGCGTGATGGGTTACACCCTTGATGAGATCAAGGGGAAGCACCATTCGATGTTCGTCGATCCTGCTGAACGCGACGGGTCCGAGTACCAGGAATTTTGGAAGAAGTTGGCCGCTGGGGAATTCCATGCCGCCGAGTTCAAGCGTATCGGAAAGGGCGGGCGCGAGATCTGGCTTCAGGCTTCTTACAACCCGGTCATGGATAAGTCCGGACGATTGCTCAAGGTTATCAAGTGCGCGACGGACGCGACCGAGGAAAAGCTGCGCCGGGCCGACGTGACTGGTCAGATTGACGCCATCGGCAAATCTCAGGTCGTGATCGAGTTCGAAATGGACGGTTCGATCATTGCCGCCAATTCGAAATTCCTGGATGTCATGGGGTATTCGCTGGAAGAACTACAGGGACAGCACCATTCCTTGTTCGTCGATGAGGGGATGAGGAAATCGCCTGAATATGCCGCGTTCTGGGAAAAACTCAGACAAGGCATCCATCAGGCGGGAGAATTCCACCGGATCGGCAAGAACGGCCGTGACGTCTGGATTCAGGCCTCCTACAACCCGATTCTGGATATGAACGGGCGTCCTTACAAGGTCGTGAAGTTCGCTTCTGACGTGACAGCGGAAAAGCTGCGCACGGCGGACTTCACCGGCCAGATCGACGCCATTGGCAAGGCCCAGGCCGTGATCGAATTCGAATTGGACGGCACGATCATTACCGCCAATTCGAACTTTCTGAATGCCCTGGGGTACAGCCTGGAAGAGATCAAGGGGCGGCATCATTCGATGTTCGTCGATGCGGAACAGCGTGACGGCCAAAGCTATCGGGAGTTCTGGGAAAGGCTCGCTGCCGGCCAGTATCAGGCCGGGGAATTCAAGCGCGTCGGCAAGGGCGGGCGCGAGGTCTGGATTCAGGCCTCCTACAACCCGATCCTGGACATGAAGGGCCGACCCTACAAGGTGGTGAAGTTCGCCTCCGACGTGACGCAGGCCGTACTGGCGCGGAAAAAGGCGGAACACGTCCGAGATTTGATGGAAAACACCGCCGCTGGGGCCGAGGAATTGAATGTCTCGGTCCGGGAAATCTCCCAAAGCATGACCAAATCCCGCGAGGTTGCCGACGATACCTTCAACCGGGCGATGCTGGCCGATCAATCGACGCAGCGGTTGGATCAGGCGGCGAAATCCATGGGCGGGATCATCGATGTGATCGCGGAGATTACTGGACAGATCAACCTGCTGGCCTTGAACGCGACCATCGAATCCGCCCGTGCTGGCGAGGCAGGCAAGGGGTTTG